>JAKCEJ010000251.1 GCA_021838065.1 Pseudomonadota bacterium | reverse complement strand
CGGCGCGCTGCCGCAGGTGGCGCTGGTCGCGGTGGTCGGGCGGGCGCACCCGAAGTGGGGTGAGCGGCCGGTGCTCATCGTGGAGCCAAGCCGCGGTCAGGCCATCGGGCAGGAAGCCATGTTGGACGCCCTGCGCGGCAAGGTGCCCGACTGGTGGCTGCCGGATCAGGTCGTGCTCATCGAGCGGATGCCGCTCGCGGCGACCGGGAAGATCGACAAGAAGCGCCTGCGCGCCGAGTTCGGCGACGGCTAGGGCGCGCGGACATGGCCCTGCTCGATGAGGCCTGTGGGAGCTGCGGCGGCGCCGAGAGGCTCGAACGATGAGCTCGCTCGCCGGCGAGCCGGCCGAGGCGGAGCAGGGCGGGCAGCCGATCGTGCGCACCGCCCAGGGCGCGCTCGAGGGGCTGCACGCGGGCGGGGGCATCACCGTGTTCAAAGGCATTCGCTACGGCGAAGCGCCGATCGGCGAGCGGCGGTGGCGGCCGCCGGTGCCAGCGGTCGCCTGGAGCGGTGTGCGGCCCGCCACGCGCTTCGGGCCGGCGTGTGTGCAGATCCGCGTGCCCGCCGAGAGCATCTACGCGCAGCATCCGCCGCATGTGAGTGAGGACTGTCTTTTCCTGAACGTGTGGCGGCCGCCCCACGTGACCGACGTGCCGGTCATGGTGTGGCTCCACGGCGGTTCGTTGCGCATGGGAGACCCGGCGAGCGGCCTGTACGACGGCGCCGCAATAGCCCGCAGGGGCGTGGTCATCGTCACGGTGAACTATCGGCTGGGCGCGCTGGGCTTCTTCGCTCACCGGGAGCTCAGCGCCGAGTCCCCCCACGGGTCATCGGGCAACTACGGCCTGCTCGATCAGATTGAGGCGCTGCGCTGGGTGCGCGCGCACATCGCGGACTTCGGCGGTGATCCGGGCAACGTGACCGTGTTCGGCGAGTCGGCCGGCGCGCTCAGCGGGATTGCGCTGATGGCGAGTCCGCTCGCAAGGGGACTGTTTCACAAGATCATCCTGCAGAGCGGTTCGCTGGTCTCGTGCGCCGAGCTCACGCGCGCGAGCTTCGGTCAGCCCTCAGCAGAGTCCGGCGGCGAGCGTCTGGCGGGCGAGCTCGGCGCGGCTGGCGTCGCCGCGTTGCGCGCGATAGAGCCAGGCGTGTTGGTGGAGCGGGCCGCGGCGGCCGGGTTCGTGCCGCGGCCGATCATCGATGGCTGGGTCCTGCCGCGGCAGATCATCGAGGTCTTCGATCGCCAGGAGCAGGCGCCGGTGCCGCTCATCGCCGGGTTCAACGAGGGAGAGATTCGTACGCTGCGCGCGCTGCTGCCGCCGCTGCCTGCGAGTGCAGCCGAGTACGAGGCGCGGGTGCGCAGCCTCTACGCGGATCTCGCGCCGCGCTACCTGGCCCATTACCCCTCAGCGAACATCGAGGAGAGCGCGCTCGCGGCGGCGCGCGATGCGTTCTTCGGCTGGAGCGCCGAGCGGCTGGCGAGGATGCAGACCCGGCTGGGGCAGCCGGCATACCTGTACTTCTTCGCGCATCAGTACGCTTTGCAGCGGGCGCTGCATCTGGAGGCATTCCACGCCAGTGAGCTGCCCTACGAGTTCGGGCGCATCGGCGCGCCCGACGGCTGGCCCGAGCGCTGGCCGCGGCCGCCCGACGATGCGTGCGAGCAGGCACTGAGCGATGCGATCATGAGTTACTTCACGAGCTTCGCCCGCAGTGGCGTGCCCGCTGCGAGCGGCGCGGCGGCCTGGCCGCCGTATGCCGCGAATCGCGACTATCTGGACATCCGGGACGCCCCGCGCGCGGCGCGCGCCCTGATGCCGGGGGTCTTCGAGCTGCACGAGGAAGTGATCGCCAGGCGCCGGGCCGGTGGTACCCAGCCCTGGTACGTCAACGTCGGGCTGGCCTCACCGGCCGTGCCCAATGATCATTGAGGCGAGAGACTGCGGCTCTGCCGTGCGCCGCGAAGCCGGCGCCGTTCGCAGGCATCGCGCGTCCCGTCCTGTTCTTTCGGCAGCCAGCGCTGCGAGGATTCGTGGCGATTGGGCTAGATCAGCAGACCCGGGCCGCTGATTGCAAGCCGGCAGGAGCCATGGGCGCGCAGTAGCGATAACATTCGAGATCCTCACCAGGCAGTGCGGGGTTGGGGTGAAGATACTTTTTGTGTGCCTCGGAAATATCTGCCGATCGCCGACGGCGGAAGCGGTTTTTCGCGCCACCGCGGCGCGCGAGCTGCCGGAGCTGGCGCTGACGGTCGATTCGGCCGGAACTGCGGGTTTTCACGTCGGTGAGCCGCCCGATCGGCGCACGCGCGAGGCGGCGGCCCGCCGCGGTTACGACCTCTCGGGCCTGCGAGCGCGTGTCGTGGATCTGCGCGACTTCGAGACGTTCGATCTGATCCTGGCGATGGACCGGCAGAACCTGCGTACGCTCGAGCGGCGCGCGCCGGCCGATGCGCGGGAGCGGCTGCGGCTGTTTCTGGAGTTCGCGCCGCAGAGCGGCATGCTCGAGGTGCCCGACCCGTATTACGGGGGCGAGAACGGCTTCGAGCACGTGCTCGATCTGATTGAAGAGGCCGCGCTCGGGTTGTGTGCGGCGCTGCGCGCGGGCGAGGCAGTGCCGCCGACCCGCGGCCCGCTCGCCGGCTGAATCCGTTCCCGCCGGCGGCACGCCCGGGACGCGCGCAGCGCGTCCCGGGAGATTCCCCTATTCCTCGGGGCCGTGGCGGTCCGGAACCCACTCCGGTGGCGCGGAGGACCACACCACGTGCGGCTTGGTGTCGTGCCCGGGGCCGCCCGCCGGCTCGAAATGCGCCGCGGACTGCTTGGGTTCCTCGTGCCGTGGCCCGGCGTGTTCGTCCTGACGCGCCGGAGCGGGCGGCGGTGTCGCAGCCGCTGCCGGTGGAGGTGTCTGGACCGATGCCGGCGCAGGTGCCGGGGCCTGCGGCGCAGGCGAGGTCGGCTGCGCCGGGAAGGCGTCACGCTGCTCCGGTCTTTCGCGCTGTGGACGGCTCTCCATCACTGACTCGCGGCGCTCGCCGCTCGCCTGGGCCTGGCCCTCGGACTGGGCCGGGCCTGCGCCGCTCGGCCGTGCCTCTCCGGGGGCGTGCTCGCGTGAGCCGCCGCGTCGTCCGCCGCGCCGTCCGCGCCGCCGTCCGCGCCGTTCCCCGCGCTCGGCCTGCGGCCGCTCGCCGCCGGCCGTCGTGGCCGATTCGCTCGGTCCGGCAGCGGCGCCGGCAGGAGCCTCCGGAGGCCGATGCGACGTGTCGCGCTCGCGCTCGCGCTCGCGGTCCCGATCGCGCGGATAGCGCTCAGGGCGCTCGCGGCCGCGGCCCTCCGCTGCGCGCGGCTCGCCCTGCGGGCGGCGGGTGCCTTCGCTGCGGCGGACCCCCTGGCGTCCCTGATCGCGCCGTCCGTCGCGGCTGCGCTCACCGCGGCGGTGGGCGCTGCGCGCCGGGGGCTTCGGTTGCGGCGCGGGTGCCGCCGGTGCGGGCTGCGCCTCTTCGGTCTCGGTGCCGAACAAGCCCTTCAGCCGCGACCACAAGCCCTTCGCCGGCCGTGTCTCGGCCGGCGCTTCGGGCGCCGGATGCGCGGCGCTCAACGTTACGGGCGCGGGCGTCGCGGGCAGGATGGGCGCCACCGCCGCCACTTCGGCGGCCGGGCGCTGCTCGTGTGTGCTGCCCGGCTCGGCCACCTCCGGCGCCGCCGGGATCAGATAGCTGATCTGGCGGTTCTCGGGCAGTTCCGTCTCGTCATCGCGCACGCGCTTGATCGAGTACTCCGGTGTCTGGATGTGCGGGTTCGGCACGATGATCAGCTCCGCTTCGCTCTTGTCCTCGAGCGTGCGCAGCCATTCGCGCTTTTCATTGAACAGGAACGTCGCCACCTCGACCGGCAGCTGCGTGATGATCTTGGCGGTGCGCTCCTTGCGCAACTCCTCGCCGATCAGGCGCAGCACCGCGAGCGCCATCGACTCGACGCCCCTGATGCTGCCGATGCCGACGCAGCGCGGGCAGACGATGTGGCTCGACTCCCCGAGCGAGGGGCGCAGGCGCTGGCGGGACATCTCGAGCAGCCCGAAGCGCGAGAGCTTGCCGATCTGGATGCGGGCGCGGTCCATTTTCATCGCATCGCGCAGCCGGTCCTCGACCTCGCGCTGGTTCTTGCCCGACTCCATGTCGATGAAGTCGATGACGATCAGCCCGCCGATGTCGCGGATGCGCAGCTGCCGCGCGATCTCGTCGGCCGCCTCGAGATTGGTGTTGAGCGCGGTGGCCTCGATGTCGCTGCCCTTGGTGGCGCGCGCCGAGTTGATGTCGATCGACACCAACGCCTCGGTGTAGTCGATGACGATGCTGCCGCCGGAGGGCAGCTGCACCTTGTGCGAGTAGGCGGTCTCGATCTGGCTCTCGATCTGAAAGCGGGTGAACAGCGCGATGTCATCCGTGTAGAGCTTCAAGCGCCGCTGCGCATCGGAGGGCATGAAGCGCTGCATGTACTCCTGGGCCTTCTGGAAGGCGGCCTGATCGTCGACCAGCACCTCGACGATGTCATCGGAGAGGTAATCGCGCAGCGCGCGGGTGACCGGATCGCTCTCCCGGTAGACCAGAAACGGCGCCGGCCGGCCTTCGGCGCCCGCGGCGATCTGGTCCCACTGCGTCTTGAG
>JAKCEJ010000012.1 GCA_021838065.1 Pseudomonadota bacterium | reverse complement strand
AGCCCTCCATGAACTGGCGGGACTGCCCGGAGTAGTTGGCGCTGAAGCCGCTCGGCGCGACCTGCTCGAGCGTCTTGCGCAGGAAGGCGAGCGCCTCGCCCTGCGGCACCGCTGGCGCCCCGGCGATGGTCGCGGAATTCAGCCGCTGGAAGTGATTGATCGACTCCGGCACCACCTCGCGCTTCAGGCGCGCCACCGTGCCGAGCCGCACCAGAGCGCCGCCCGCGCTGCGCAGGTAGTAATCGAGCACCTGGTGCGGGTTCAGCCGGTACTTCTGCAGCACTTGCGGCATCACTTCGTACGAGCGGCCGCCCAACTCGAAGTAATTGACGTAGCCGCCGCCGAGCGCCGCGCCGAGCGTGTTGGCCACATCCTGCTGCGTCAGCCCGAGATCGGCCACCTTGTTCGGGTTGACCACGATCTGATCCTGCGGCTGATCGATCTTCAGGTCGGAATCGACGAAGAAGAACAGACCGCTCTCGCGCGCCCGGTCGAGCACCTTCTGCGACACCGAATACAGGCGGCTGATCGGCTCCGCGGTGGTGATCACGAACTGCACGGGCAGGCCCTGCGCCCCGGGAAGCGAGGGGAACTGGAAGGCGGCCACCTGCGCCCCGGCAATGTGGTTCCAGCGCTGCTGCAGCACCTGCTGCAGCTGGGTCGCGGTGCGGGTCCTCTGATCCCAGGGCTTGAGCAGAACGCCGCCGAGTCCCTGGTTCTGCGAGGGGACGCCGATCATCTGGAACGCCTGGCGGTACTCCGGCAGCGTGCGCGCCATGTTGAAGATCTGGTGCGTGTAGGTCTGCATCTGCTGCAGCGTCGCATCGGGCGGGCCGATCAGCTGGTACATCACCACGCCCTGGTCCTCCTGCGGCGCGAGCTGCGACTTGGACGTCCTGAACAGATAAAACACACCGCCGAGCAGCGCCACGCCGAGCAGGATCAGCACCGGCCAGGTGGCGAGCCAGCTGGAGAGCACGCGCCGGTACCCCTTGCGCAGCCCGTTGAAGGCGCGGTCGAGCAGATGCGTGAACCGACTGTCCTCCTGATCGCTGCGGAAGATGCGCGAGCAGAGCATCGGCGAGAGCGTGAGCGCGACGATGGCCGAGCAGACCACCGCGCCAATCAAGGTGAAGGCGAACTGCGTAAACAGCGCGCCGGTGAGCCCGGTCTGAAAGGCGATCGGCGCGTACGCGGCCACCAGCACCACGGTCATGGCGATGATCGGGCCGTTGAGTTCGTGCGCGCCGAGTATCGCCGCCTCGAGCGGCGAGCTCCCTTCCTTCATGTGCCGGTCGATGTTCTCGACCACGATGATGGCGTCATCGACCACCAGACCGATCGCCAGCACCAGCGCGAGCAGCGTCAGCAGGTTGATCGAGTAGCCGAGCGCCAGCATGAAGATGAACGCGCCCACGATCGACAGCGGCATGGCGAGGGCGGGCACCGCGGAGGCGCGCGCGCTGCCGAGGAAGAGGAAAATGACTATGGTGACGATGAGCAGCGTCTCGATCAGCGTGCGCACCACATCGACGATCGAGGAATAGATGAACGTGGTGGCATCGAACACCACCTTCTGCGCGATGCCGTTCGGCAACTGCCGGGCGATCACCGGCAGCTGCGCCTTGACGCGCTTGGCGATGGTGAGCACGCTGGCGCTGGGGGCGGCCTTGATGCCGATGAACACCCCGGGCCGGCCGCTGAAGGCCACCGCCGTGTCGTAGTTCTGCGCGCCGAGCACCACCGTCGCCAGGTTCTTCAGGCGCACGATCGCGCCGTTCTGGTCGCGGATGACGAGGTTGCGGAACTCGCGCAGGGTGTGCGGGTCGGTCGAGGCGGTGAGCTTGATGCTCACCATCTGACCCTTGGTCTCGCCCGCGGCGGACAGGTAGTTGTTGGCCGCGAGCGCCTGGGAGACGTCGGCGGCCGTGACGCCGTGGGCCGCCATGCGCTGCGGATCGAGCCAGGCGCGCAGCGCGAACGTCCGTCCGCCGAGGACCTCGGCGTTCTGCACGCCGGGAATCGCGTTCAGCTGCGGCTGCACCACGCGCAACAGGAAGTCCGTCAGCGCATTGGTGGGGATCACACTGCTGAAATAGCCGATGTACATCGTGTCGGTCGTCTGGTTCTTGGCCAGCTGAATGACCGGCAGCTGCGATTGCGGCGGCAGCTGATTGCGCACCGCGTTCACCTGTGCGCTGATCTCCGTCAGCGCCCGGTTGGCGCTGTAATTGAGCCGCAGCGTCGCGGTGATCACCGACGTTCCGGTGCTCGAGGAGGAGGACAGGTAGTCGATGCCCTGGGCCTGAGCGATCGCCGCCTCGAGCGGCTGGGTGATGAACCCCGCCACCGTGTTGGCATCGGCGCCGTAGTAGTAGGTGGTGACGGTGATGACGGCGCTCTGGGTCTTCGGATACTGCGTGACCGGCAGCTGGAAGATCGCGCGCAGCCCGAGCACCAGCATCAGCAGGCTGACGACGGCCGAGAGCACCGGCCGGCGGATGAATAATTCGGTGAACTTCACGCCGGGCGCCTCACTCTTCCTGGGGCGACGGGTTGGGGTTGTTGAGCGGCTGCACGCTGTTGTTGATGGTGACGGCAGAGCCGTTCTTCAGCTTCAGCTGCCCACTCGTGACGATGACGTCGCCGGCCTTCAGGCCCTTCAGCACCGCGACCTGATCGCCGCGGGTCGGTCCGAGGGTCACGAACACCTGCTCGGCGGTGATGCGCGCTTTGGGGTCAGTGTGCTTGCGCACCACGAACACGGTGTTGCCGTAGGGGTTGTAGGTGATGGCCGTCTGCGGCAGCGTCAGGTAGCGGCGCTGTGCGCCCGAATCCACCGCCGTGTCGACGAACATCCCCGGACGCAGCAGGCGCTGCGGATTGGTGATGGTGGCCTCGGCCTCGAAGTTGCGCGTCGACGGATCGACCAGCGAATCGATCGAGGTCACCCGGCCGGTGAAGGTCTTGCCCGGGAACGCATCGGTCGTCACGCGGGCGGGCTCGCCAACGCGCAGGCGCGACAGATCACTCTGCGGCAGCCGGAAATCGACGAAGATCGGATCGAGCGACTCGAGACTGACGATCGCCGTGCCGGGCTGCAGGTACTCGCCCGGATTGACGGTGGTGATGCCGAGCCGCCCGTTGAACGGCGCCCGCACGGTCTCCTCGGCCACGAGCGCCGCCTGCGCCGCCGCCTGCGCTTCGGCGCTCTTCCAGTCGGCCGTGGCGGCATCGAGCGTCGCCTTGCCGATGGCCTGGGCCTTGTACTGGAGGATGTCGCGCTGATAGGTCAGCGCCGCGTAGTGCGCGGCTGCCTGCAATGAATGCAGCTTCGCGATATCCGGGGCGGCGTTGAGCTGCACCAGCACCTGCCCGGTGCGGGCGGTCTGCCCGGACCTGAAATCCACGCTTTCCACCATGCCGGCCACCTGCGTGGTCACCTCCACGCCGTGCACGGCGCGCAGGCTCCCGAGCGCGGTCACCTGCGGTTGCCATTGCGAGTAACTCACCACCTCGGTGCTCACCGTCTGCGGCTGCTGGGCGTTCTTCACCATGAATTTCTGGATGAAATGCGCCTTGATGGCGTTCCACGTCGCCACCCCGCCCAACAGGACGGCCATCGCGACGATCACGATGATCAGCCGTCGCCACATTACGCGTTTGTCCACGACTCCCATTCTCCTGTGTCCTCGGGCGGGTCGCGCGCAACCGGTCCGACCGGCGCGGGCCGGGCCGCCGGAGCCGCGCCATGCGCGTCCGCAAGGGTATAAGCGACTATTTTAACCGAATCGAGGCCCCGCCCGGCTCCGCCGGGCGCACCGGCCCGGGCGCTCGTCGCGCCGGACGATAGACCTCCGGGCCGATTGGGGAAGCCCCTCTGAAGAGGGAGGGGGCTAAAGGCCCATCTGGGCGACCCCCGAGCGACGGCGCCGCGCGAGTTCCGCGGAGAGGGCTTTCCGCAGCAGCGCGGTGGCGTGCAGCCGACCCGCGAGCGCGAAGCGCGTGAATGCGAAGCCGCCGCCATCGAGCGGCACGGCGAACGCGATCCGCCGGGCGTGCGCGATGCTGGCCTCGAGCTTGCGTTGGTTCATCAGCGCCATGCCATAGGTGTGCCCGCCGAGCGCGCCGACGCAGAAGATCGCGATGGGGTTGGCGCCGGCGGCGGAATTGGCGAGCACCGGGTAGACGTCGCCGAAGCGGCACGGCGTGTGTACCGCGAGCAGCCAGTGGCACGCAGCCGATTTGGAATCACAGAAATCGCCGAACACCTCGCCGCGGCGATTGACCGTGGCCGCATACGTGAAATGACCGTCGGCGGTGGTGGCGACGCGCCACTGCCCGAACGTGAACGAGGCGGCGCTCGCCGATCCGGCCGCCGCCAGCAGCGCCAGCAGCATCGTGCCAAGTATTGTTCTCATTCTGATCTCCCGGGGCCGTCCGTGCAGGCCCTGCGCCAAGGGCCTGTAGCGAGTCGGAAGCCCGAATTTGGCGCCGCTGACGCGTACGAGCTTCTGATTTTGTGACTCTACTCCTTGATTTTCAGCTCGCCAATGCTGGAGACGACATATTCCGGCGCCGCCGCGCGCGCCGGGCGCCCGCGCCACTCAGCCGCCTCGCTCCCCGGCCAGATACTCGCCCACCGGCGCGCGCGTGCGGATTCTGCCCGCATCCATGACCACCACCTCATCGACGAGCCGCTCGAGGCCGCTCAAGCGGTGCGTGATCAGCAGCAGCGTGCGGTCGCGGCCTGCCGCATCCAGCGCCGTGTACAAATCGCGCGCCGTGCGCGCATCCAACCCCTCGGTCGGCTCATCCAACACGAGCACCGGCGCATCCTGCAGCAGTGCACGGGCGATCACGATGCGCCGCGCCTCGCCGCCGGAGACCCGTGCGCCGCCCTCGCCGAGCACGGTGTCGTAACCCTGCGGCAGGGACGCCACGAACGCGTCCAGTTGAGCCAGACTCACGGCACGCTCGATCTGCCCGGCGCTCGCCTCCGGCGCCGCGAGCAGCAGGTTATCCAGCAACGACAGATCGAACAGCGTGGTCTGCTGCGCGATGACCGCAATGCGCCGGCGCAGCGCATCACCGGGCAGCTCCGCCACGGACGCACCGCCGAACAGGACGCGTCCCTGCTGCAGCGGGTAGAACTTCAGCAGCGCCGCGAGCAGCGAGCTTTTGCCCGCGCCGGAGACACCGACCACGGCCACGCGCGCCCCGGCAGCGAGCACGAGATCGACCCCGTCGAGCGCCCAGGGCAGATGCGGCGCATAGCGCAGGCGCGCGTTCTCGAACCCGATGTCGCAGCGCTGCGGCAGCGGCGTGCCGGGCGCCGGCTCGATGAACACCGGCGGCGTATCGGCGAGATCGAACACCCGCTCCCCGGCGAGGGTTGTGGCGCGCCACTGCGCCAGCGCCTCGGCGAGCGGCGCGATCGCCTCGAACAGCGCCAGCGTCAGCAGCGTGAGCATCACCAGCTCCGGCGGCGCGAGCGCCCCGCTGTGCACCGCCGCCAGCCCGGCGACCAGCACGGCGAGGAGCGACAGCTGCGCAAAGAGTCCGGCCAGCCCGCCGCCAACGGCCTGCAGCTGATCGAGGCGCGTACGGCGAATGTCCAGCCGCGCGGCAAGCGACTCGAGGCGCGAGTTGTGCGCGGCGACGGCGCCCCAGGCGAGCAACTCGCTGTGACCGCGCAGCGCATCGAGCAGCAGACCCCTCAGCGCCGCGGCATCGAGCACCGTTTGCTGCGCGTCGCGCGCGGCACGGCGCTCGATCCACAGCGGCAACACGACTGCGGCGAGCAGCGTGCCGAGCAGCAGCGGCAGCGCCGCAGCGGGCAGCACGATGGCGGTGAGCATGAGCGCCATCGCGACGCTGAGCAGCGCCACCGAGGCGGGCACCCCTACGGCCAGATAGAAATGCTCGAGCGCATCGATGTCGGCGCGCAGCCGGGCGAACAGCTCGCCGCTGCGCAGCGCGGACAGCCGCGCCGGCGCGAGCGGAATCAGCCGCCGGAACAGCCAGGCGCGCAGGCCGGTGAGTCCGCGCAGCGTCGCCTCGTGGGTGACGACCCGCTCGCCATAGCGGGCGCCGCTGCGCAGGATGGCGAAGGCGCGGATGGCCGCCGCCGGTGTGAAGTAATTGATGGCCGCGCCGCTCGCCCCCGCCAGCGCCATGACGGCGATGAACCACCCCGATACGGCCATCAGACCGATGGCCGCGAGCGCGGCCAGCAGGGCGAGCGCGGCGCCGCCGGCCATCCAGAGGCGATGGGGCCGCATCAGGGCCCACAGCCGAGACAGCACGGGTGGCAGCGCGGGCCTCATGGCTGCTCCGCCTGCAGCAGCTCGGCATACCCGCCACGCGCCCGCGCGAGCTCGAGCGGCGGCCCCTGCTCGATCACGCGGCCCCCGCCGAGGACCACGACCCGGTCGGCCGCGCGGACCGCGCTCAGGCGGTGCGCCACCAGCAGTACGGTGCGCGTCTCGGCGGCCGCGCGGATCGTCTCCTCCACGGCCTGCGCGCCGGCACCGTCCAGGTGCGCGGTCGGCTCATCGAGCAGCCAGACCCGCGCCTGCTCCCGCAGCAGCGCCCGGGCGAGCGCCAGGCGCTGCAGCTCGCCGCCGGAGAGGCCCAGGCCGCGCTCGCCGAGCGGTGTCTCCCAGCCGTGCGGCAGGCGCTCGAGCACCGCCGAGAGGCCGCTCCGATCGGCGGCGCGCCGCAGTGCCGCCGCATCGGCACCGGGGGCGGCCAGCAGGAGGTTGTCACGCACGCTCCCCTCAAACACGTGCGCCTGCTGCGGCACCCAGGCCACGCGCGCGCGCCACTGCGCCACATCGAGCTCGGACAGCTCGGCGCCGTCGATCCAAACGTGCCCGGTATAGGGCGCGGCGAAGCCGAGCAGTACGCTGAGCAGCGTGGTCTTGCCCGCCCCGGATGCACCGACCAGCGCGGTCACGGCGCGCGCCGGCACCGTGAAGCTGCACTCGCTCAGCGCCGCGGCCCGTCCGCCGTGCTCATAGCCGACACCCTCGAAGCGGATCTGCGGCGCCGCCTCATGCGGCGCGTGCACCGCCCGAGGCGGCGCAGCCGCCTCGGGCGCGACGGCATCGAGCGCCAGGAGCTCCTGCGCCGCGGCGAGCGCGTCCATGCGCGTATGGCGCAGCCCACCGAGCGCGCGCAGCGGCAGGTAGAACTCCGGGGCAAGCAGCAGGACGAACAGGCCCGCGCGCAGCGGCAGCTCGCCCCACAGCAGGCGAAAGCCGATCAGCACCGCGACCACGGCGATGCTGACCGTGGCGAAGAATTCCAGCACCAGGGCCGAGAGGAACGCGACCCGCAGCACCTGCATGGTGAGCGCCCGATACGCCTCGCTCTCGGCATCGAGGCGCTCGGCGAACGCTCCGGCGGCGCCCATCTGGCGCAGCGCGACGAGTCCACCGAGCGCCTCGATGAACGCCGCGCCGAGGCGCCTCAGCTGCCCGTGGCGCCGCTCGCTCGCCTGCGCGGCGGCCTTGCCCACCAGCATCATGAACAGCGGAATGAGCGGCGCCGTCAGCAGCAGGATCAGGCCCGAGAGCCAGTCCGCCGGGAACACGAACGCGGCGAGCACGGGCGGGATGAGGGCCGCCGCCGCGGCCTGGGGCAGGTAGCGGGCGAAATACGCCAGCACCGCATCGATGCCATCGACCAGGCGGGTGATCAGGTCACCGCTCGCCTGCGCGCGCAGGCCGTATGGCCCAAGCGCCTGAGCGCCGCGCAGCACCCGCGCGCGCAGGCTTGCACCGAGCCGCTGCGCCGCCCGGAAGGCGCTGCGCCGCGCGCCCATGCCCAACACCAGCCGCAGCGGCGCGAGCACGAGCAGTGCGAGCCACTGCGGCCACAGCCGCGCGAGCGGCGCGTGCGCAAAGACTGTGGCGGTGAGGATTCCGGAGAGCAGCCACGCCTGCGCCACGAGGGTGAGCGCCTGCAGCCCGGTGAGCAGCCCGGAGCGGGCGAGGGGCGCACGGAGCTGGCGCGCCTGCCGGCGAAGCCACTCGCCCGCCGATAAGTCGCTGCGCCGCACGGGCGGGCGGGCCGGCGGCGTCTCAGACCGTCCCGTCAGGACCGGTCGCGCTCGGCGGCGGAGGCCTGCTCGGCGGCGTGCTCCTCCTGCGTATCGAGCAGCGCGCCGCCGGCGGCGCTGATCAGGACGATCATGGCGGTGCCGACCAGCCAGGCAAAATACCAGGCGCCGTGCGCCCCGAGAACGGCGGCAAGAAAGATCACGGCCACGGCGATGATCATGTACAGGAGAAAGTAAAAGAAGGTGCGCACGGCCGTCTCCTCAGTAAGCGTGATCGTCGCCGCGGGTGATCTGTTCGGGGGTGACCTTGCCGCGCATCACCCAGAACGCCCAACTCGTGTACCACAGAACCAGCGGCACGAAGAAGGCCGCGAAGCCGACCATCCACACTAGCGTCGCCCGGCTCGAGCTGGAGTTCCACAACGTCAGGCTCATCGACGGGTCGGTGCTGGACGGCAGCATGAACGGAAAGAGCGCCGCGCCCGCCGTGCCGATGACGCCGATCCACGCCAGCGCGCCGAGCCACCAGCCGAGGTGCGAGCGAGCGGCGCGCGCCGCGAGCAGCGCGCCCGCCATGCCCGCGAAGCCCGCGAGCGGCAGCAGCCACAGCAGCGGATGCGCAGCGAAGTTCGAGAGCCAGGCGCCGGGCGCAACCGCGACGCTCTGCTGCAGCGGCGTCTGCGGCACCCCGGGCCCGGGGCCGCCGATCAGACGATACCCGTCAAGCGCATGCACCCACAGGCCGCTGATCGCGAACAGCGCGATCGCCACCACCGCGGCGAGCTGCGCGAGCCGGCGCGCGCGCTCGAACATCGCCGCCTCGGCGCCGTTCATCACGGTGAGTGCGCCCATCATCGCCGAGAGCGCGAACGAGAGCACGCCGGTGGCGATAGCGAAGGGATTGAGCAGCCCGAGGAAGCTGCCCGTGTAGTACGAGGTCATGTCCCAGGAGAAATGAAACGGCACCCCGTGAAAGAGATTGCCGAAGGCCGCCCCGAAAACGATCATCGGCACCGCTCCGCTCACGAGGAACACCCAGTCCCACACGTTGCGCCAGGCGGGGCTCGGGAGCTGGCTGCGGTACTCGAAGCCGAGCGGACGCATGATCATGGTCCACAGCAGCAGCAGCATCACCACGTAGAAGCCGGAGAACGCCGTGGCGTAGATCAGCGGAAACGCCGCGAAAATCGCCCCGCCGCCGAGGATGAACCAGACCTGGTTGCCGTCCCAGTGCGGCCCGATGATGTTGAGCGCGATGCGCCGCTCGAGGTCGCTGCGCCCGACGTAGCGCAGGATCGCCCCGACGCCCATATCCATGCCGACCATGACCGCGAGTCCCATCAGCAGCACGCCGAGCAGCAGCCACCAGATCACCTGCAGGATCGCATAGAGCGCCATGACTCAACCCTCCAGTCTGCGGCCGTAGGGCGCTGCGGGCAGCGGACGCGGCGAGAGCGATGGACGCACCTGCGGGCCCGGCCCGCCGGAATCGCCGTGCTCGGCCGGGCCCAGCCGGATGGCCCGCACCATCAGGTACATCTCAACGGCGATGAACACCGAGTAGAGCACCACGAAGCCGATCAGCGAGAACGCCATGTACGCCACGCTGTGCGTCGAGGCGCTCATCCACGTCGGCAGCACATCGAACACCGTCCAGGGCTGGCGGCCGAGCTCGGCCACGAGCCACCCGGCCTCGTTGGCGATGAACGGCACCGGGATCATCCACACCGCCGTCTTCAGCAGCCAGGTCTTGCGCTGAATCCGGTTGCGCAACGTGTAGAGGACGGTGATCACGAAGTACGCCAGCATCAGCAGCCCGAGCGCCACCATCACGCGGAACGACCAGAACACCGCCGCCACGGGCGGAATGATGTCGCGGGCGGCCCGCTCGATCTGCGCCGAAGTCGCATCGTTCAGATCCGGCGCGTAGCGCTCGAGCAGAAATCCGTAGCCGAGATCCTTGCGGTGCGCGTCGAACTCGGCGAGCGCGGCCGCATCCGTCGGATTCCGGGCGAGCACGTGCAGCGCCTGCACCGCCGGAATGCCGTCCTCGATCCGGCTCACCGCCTGGCGCTCGAGCGCATCGGCGCCCGGCACCGTGCCGGTGAGCGAATGGGTCACCAGCAGCGACAGCAGATACGGCACGCGCACGTCGGCCACGTTCCGGCGCTGCGCTTGGCTCGGCAAGGCGATGAGGTTGAAGGGCATGGGCGCGGCCTCGGACTTCCACAGCCCCTCCATCGCGGCGAGCTTGGTCGGCTGCACGCGCGCATCGACGAAGCCGAGCGCATCGCCGAGGGTGATCACGGCAATCGTGGCCAGCACGCCGAACAGCGCGGCCATGCGCAAGGAGCGCTTGGCGAGCTCGACGTGCCGCTTGCGCAGCAGGTAGTACGCGCTGACGCCGGCGACGAAGATGGCCGCCGTAACGTAGCCGGCGACGCTGGTGTGCACGAACTTCGACTGCGCGTCGGGATTGAAGATCAGCTGCGGGAAGCTGGTGAGCTGCATGCGCATGGTCAGCGGGTCGAACGCCGCGCCCCTGGGATTCTGCATGAAGCTGTTGGCGACCAGGATCCACAGCGCCGAGAGGTTCGAGCCGAACGCCACGAGCCAGGTGACGGCGAGGTGCTGGCCCTTGGAGAGGCGCTCCCAGCCGAACACCATCAGCCCGACGAAGGTCGACTCCATGAAAAACGCCATCAAACCCTCGATGGCGAGCGGCGCGCCGAAGATGTCGCCGACGAAACCGGAATAAAACGACCAGTTGGTGCCGAACTGGAACTCCATAGTCAGGCCGGTCGCCACGCCGAGCGCGAAGTTGATCATCAGGAGCTTGCCCCAGAAGCGGGCCATGTCCTTGTAGATCGGCTTGCCGGTGGTGACGTAGACGGTCTCTATCGCGGCGAGCAGGAAGCTCAGCCCGAGCGTCAGGGGCACGAACAGAAAGTGATACAGCGCCGTCGCGGCGAACTGGATGCGCGACAGAGCGACAACGGTTCCGTTGACCATCATTTCCATCCTCCAGTATTGCGGTCCCGCGCTGCCGCTCGTGCGGGCGCAGCGGACTGGATATCGGGAATTGGCGGAACCGCGCGTGGGATACGCTGGTGCGAGCCGGCGGGCCGGCACGGCGCGCCGGCGGGCGCCGTATCCGCGCAGGACACTGTGGCCGCGTCTGCCATGGCAGCGAAAGATTAGTACAGGAGAGCGTGCGCCGGAAATGCGGGGCGGTGCCCGCCAGCTGCGGAAAATACCGACTGGCCCGACGTGCATTGCCGCCGCGGCCGGGCTGCATCGCAGAGGGGCGGGTCGCGCTGCGGATCGGGGAAGGTGTTGCAGGTTCGGCCCGCTTACCGCCGCGGCGCCGCCGTTGGCGGTGACGCCCGAGCCAGCGCGAGCGTTGCCGTACCTGGAAGATTTCCGGCCCCTGGGGTAGCTTAAGGGCTCGACCAGTCCGCCCCGGGGTGTGCCGTGAGAAAGCCTTCCGTTGTCCCGTTCGCCCTCTGCCTGCTCGCCGCCGGCGCGCTGGCCGCCTGCAGCTCGCCGAATGCCGACTGGCAGAAGGCATCCGCCCAGGGCACGGTCGGCGCGTACCGCAGCTTCATCCAGCACCACCCCGACGACCCGCGC
The DNA here is from genome assembly GCA_021838065.1 of Pseudomonadota bacterium. GTDB lineage: Bacteria > Pseudomonadota > Gammaproteobacteria > Steroidobacterales > Steroidobacteraceae > 13-2-20CM-66-19. Next base: position 7,922 of record JAKCEJ010000012.1, on the reverse strand, counting down.
GTGCAGCAGGCGCGCAACCGCATCGAGTCGCTGCAGGACAAGCAGGCCTGGGAGGCGGCCAAGAGCGCCGATACCGAGCAGTCCTACCGGCAGTACCTGTCCCAGTATCCGAGCGGCGCGTACACGGCCGAGGCGCAGGGCCGGCTCACCCGCTTGAAGCAATCGAGCGCCTGGCAGAGCGCCAAGGCCGCCGGGACGGCGGCGGCCTACGAGGCGTTCGTGAGCGAGTTCCCGAACGCCACGCAGGCGCCGCAGGCGCAGGCGGCGATCAACAAGCTCGCCGGCTATCAGGTCGAGCTCGGCCGCTACCGCTCGGCGAGCGCCGCGAATGCAGCCGCCAAGCGGCTGAAAGCGCGCTTCGCGAGCCTGCTCACCGAGGTGAACGTGGTGCCCCCGTCGGGCGCGGAAAAGCTCACCACGCTGCGCTCACAGCAGATGAGCCACGCCGCGGCGCTCGCCGCATGCGCCCAGCTGCGCCGGGCGCGCCAGAGCTGCTCGGTGGTCAAGATTCAGGCGCAGGCCGGAGGGCTCTCCCTCTCAGGTGTGTGAGGCCGCGGCCTTGGGGCGGGCGCGGGCGGCCGGGCCCACCCGCCCGCCGGCGGCGAGCAGCAACCGGATGGTGTCCAGATACTGCCGCTGCGTCGCGCCGAGCAGACCCAGTTGCGCCCGCTCGCGCTGGCGCTGCGCATCGAGCACGGGCAGCAGGCCGCTGTTGCCAGCGCGGTAGCTGGCGCGCTCGAGCGTCAACCGGTGGCGCGAGAGCTCGAGCGCACGCGCCTGGGCGGCGCGCAGCTCGGCATCGTGGCGCAACGCATCGAGCGCATCGGCGACCTGCCCGAAGGCGCTGACCACCACCTGCTGATACAGATCGGCCCTCTCATGCAGCACATCGAGCGCCGCGCGCCGCTCGGCGTGCAGCGTCCCGCCGTCGAACAACGGCGCGGTCACGCCCGCGATCAGCGACCAGGCGAGCGAGCTCGCATCGAACAGGTGTGCGGGCCGCAGCGCCTCCTGGCTGAGGGTGCCGCTCAGGTTGATCTGGGGATACAGGTTGGCCGTCGCCACACCCAGCGCGGCGGTCGCCGCGCGCAGCTGAGCTTCGGCCGCCAGGATGTCGGGACGGCGCTTCAGCAACTGCGAAGGGACGCTGACCGGCACACCTGCCGGGAGCGTCAGTTCCTTCAATGCAAGGTCCGGCGCCCGCCAGGATGCGGGAGTGCGTCCGAGCAGCACCGCCAGGGCATGGCGCGCCGTGGTGAGTCTCTGATAAAGGGGCGGCAGCAGAGTCTCGTCGCTGGCGAGCTGCGTCTGCGCGGTGAGCACATCGAGGCGCGGCTCGGAACCCGCCGCGACCGCGCCGCGCACCAGCTTCACGTTCGCGCGATCCTCCCTCAACAGTCCGCGCACTGCACGGATCTCGGCGCGCGTCGTCGCGATCGTGACCGCCTGTGAGGCCACTTCCCCGGTGAGCACGAGGCGCGTGGCTGCGAGCTCGCTGCGCTGATACTGCACGAGCGCCCGGGACTCCTCGAGCGTGCGGCGCGTCCGGCCGAGGTAATCGAGCTGGTAGGCGACGCTCACGCCGGCGGCGACGTAACTGAACGGCGCGAACGCATTTGGGCCGAGGAACTCGGCGCCATACTTCTCACGCCCCGTTCCGGCGTTGAAGCCGATCTGCGGGTAGCGCGCCGCGCCGCCCACCGTCACCAGCTCCCGCGAGCGCGCAAGCGCCGCCTGCGCGGCCGCCACATCGCGATTGTCGGCGAGGGCCTGGCGCACCAGGGCGTCGAGCTGCGGCGATTGAAACAGCCGCCACCACGGCCCGCTCGGGCCGCCCCCGGGCATCACGTGCTGGCGGTAGCGCGCCGGCGCCGCGTGCTCGCCCCGTACCCGCTCATCGGGCGGGCGGTAATGCCCTTGCGGGGCAAGCGGCGGACGGTGGAACGTCGGGCCCACCGCGCAGCCGCCGAGCGCCAGCGCCGTCAGACCGATCGTGCACCGCCGCCAACGGGAAGGATTTTCGGCGCGCATCATCACCTTACTCCATCACCACCGGCTCTTCGCTGCGCGTGCGACGCGGCCGCAGCAACAGCAGCAGCGGCAACATCGACAGAGTCAGCAGGAACATCAGTTTGAAATCGTCGTTGTAGGCGATCATGCGCGCCTGGCGCGTCACGACCTCGTTCAGCGCTGCCAGACCCGCCAGCGAGGTGAAGCTATACGGAGCATGCAGCTGGATCTGCCCGCCGTAGGGCACGATGTGCGAGGCCAGTCGCTCGTGGATCACCTGGGTGTTGCGCGTCAGCAGCGCGCTGGTGGCGGCGATCCCGATGCTGCTGCCGATGTTGCGCAGCAGATTGAACATCGAGGTGCCCTCGGAGCGGTGCTGCACGCCGAGCGTGGAGAAGGTCACGGTGGTCAGCGTGACGTAGGCAAACCCGGTTCCCAGGCCCTGCAGGAAGGTCGTCGACCAGATCAGTCCCTGCGGCATCTGCGTCGAGTACGAGCACATCAGCAGCAGGGACAGCGCGGTCGTCCCGAGGCCCGCGCCGATCAGGGCGCGCGCATCGACCCGCCCGATCAGCCGCCCGGCGATCGTCATCGCGACGAAACTGCCGAAGCCGCGCGGCGCCATGGCGATACCCGCCGTGGTGACCGGATAGCCGAGCAGGTCCTCCAGCAGCGGCGGCAGCAGCGCCAGCGTTGCGAACAGCACCACGCCGACCACGAAGATCAGAAAGCTGCCGATCGAGAAATTGCGGTCGCGGAACAGCCCCGGGCTTACGAACGGCTCGCGTGCCGTCAACGTGTGCACGATGAACACCCAAAAGGCCGCCGCCATCACCCCCATCTCGATCCAGATCTCCGGCGAGGCGAACCAGTCCTTGAGCTCCCCGCGGTCAAGCAGCAGCTGCAGCGCGCCGACCGCGATGCTGAGGGCGCCGAAGCCGAGAAAATCGAACGAATTCTTGCGCGGCTTGGTCTCGCGCAGGTACATCATCAGGCCGATGGCTGCCAGCACGCCGAACGGCACATTGATGTAGAACACCCAGCGCCAGCTGTAATTGTCGGTGAGCCAGCCGCCGAGCACCGGCGCCAGCATCGGCCCGAGCACAACGCCCTGCCCCCACAGCGCCATGGCGCGCCCGTGCCGCTCCGGCGGATTGATGTCGAGCAGCACCGCCTGCGACAGAGGCACCAGCCCGGCCCCTGAGGCGCCCTGCAGCAGCCGGAACACGACAATCTGATCGATCGACTGGGCGAGGCCACAGAGCATCGAGCTCACGGTGAAGCCGATCACCGACAGCACGAGCACTCGCTTGCGGCCGAAGCGGCCCGCGAGCCAGCCGGACAGCGGCGTCATGATCGCCGCGGCGACGATGTACGAGGTGAGCACCCAGTCCATCTGCTCGAGGGTCGCGGACATGGTGCCGCCGATGTGCGGCAGGGCGACATTGGCGATCGTCATGTCGACCGCCTGCAGCACGGTGGCGAGCGTCACCGCGATGGTGATCGGCACGCGATGGGCGTGTAACTGGTCCATGGGTCCGCCGGTCGCCGGCCTGCTTCGCTTAGCCCGTGCCGCCGCCCGCAGTGGCCGCCTGCCGGAATTGGGTGTCGACGGTCACCGTGGCGCTGAGGCCGGAGCGCACCGACGGCAAAGTGCCGACGAGGTGCAGACGTACGCCGACACGTTGCACTACCTTCACCCAATTGCCGGTCGCGTTCTGCGGCGGCAGGATCGAGAACTGCGCGCCCGTGCCCGGCGTGATGCTCGCGACCACGGCGTGAAAGGTCTGATCCGGGTAGGCATCGATGCTGACCGTCGCGCTCTCGCCTGGCCGGATGTTGGCGAGCTGGTCCTCCTTGAAATCCGCTTCGACCCATACGTCGCGGGTCGAGACCAGCACAAAGGCCGGCGTGGCCAGCGGCAGATAAGCGCCCACCTGCAGATGCTCCACCTTCGTCACGATGCCGTCGGTGGGGGCACGGACAGTGGTGTAGGAGAGCTCGAGCAGGGCATGTTCGAGCGCCGCCTGCGCGGCGGCGACCTGCGGATGCTCCCGCACCGCAATGTCGGGAGCGCCGCCGAGCCGGGCGAGCACCGCCTGGATCTGTTGCCGGGAGGCCGCCACACCCGCGCGCGCCTGCTGCGAGGCGAGCCGCGCCCGATCGAGCTGCGACTGCGACGACACCCCGATCGCGAGCAGCCGCTGCTGGCGGCGCAGTTCCCGCGCCGCATAAGCCTCCTTGCTTTGCGCCGAGTGCAGCGCCGCGATGTCAGCCCGGTAGTCGGCCTTGAGCGACCCGATGGCAAGCCGTGCGGCGGCCAACCGCGCGCGCGCCGCGGCGACGGCGATGCGCAGGCGGCGCGGGTCGAGGTGGAAGAGGACCTGGCCCTTGCGCACCGGCTCGTTGTCGTGCACGTCGACCTGTGTGACCCGACCGGAGACATCCGCGCTGATCTGCAGCTGCGCGGCGCGCAGATACGCGTCCTCGGTCGACTGATAGCGCCCGCTCGTCAGATAGAAATAGAGCGCGCCGACGACCATCAGGATGGGCACGCCCCACAGCAACGGTCGGCGCAGCCGTTCGCGCCACGGGCGGGCCGCGGGGGACGAGACGCGCGCGGACTCGGCGTCGTGCCCGGAATCATTCATCGGTTGGACCTCGTGGACTTGCGCCCGAGGTCGGACGCGTGAGTTTGTTCGGCCGGCAGCGGCGGTAAGGCAGTCAGATTCGCGTGCACCCGCTCGAGCAGCGTCACCAGCACCGTGCGCTCATCGCTCGAGAGTCCCTGAAGCATCTCGGCACGCGTCTCGACAATGAGCTGCCAGATCTGCTCGAGCACCGGCGCCGCCGCGGCCGTGAGCCACAGCGTGTGCGCACGTCTGTCGGCCGGATCGAAGCGCCGCTGCACCCAGCCGTCGGCTTCCATGCGATCGAGAATACGCACCAGCGTCATCGGATCGACGTCGGCGAGCTCGGCGAGCCGCTTCTGGCTGACACCCTCGTTGCTCTGCAGGTGAATCAGCGCCCGGCACTGCGGCAGGGTGAGCGCAAGCCGCTGCGCGCGCTCCTCGAAGCGGCGCGTGTAGCGGCGGCTGACGTCCTTGAACAGGAATCCGAGCTGGCGGAAGCGATCGGTACTCATAAGCGGCTCGATAATATCTTTTTCAATTATATCAAATGATACTATATCGGGCAATCACAGCGGGATGCGCCGCCGTGTGCCGCAATGGGTAAAATGAGCGCATTGATCCACTGTCCAGGAGTTCTTGACCATGGCCACCGGCTGGGCCGGCGACGGCGCCGTGCAGGAGCAGATCGACGCGACGGTGACCGACGGTATCCGGCGGGCCCAGAGCCGCCTGCCCCAGGGTCCGGCGCGCGCGCACTGCGCTGAATGCGGCGAACCGATTCCGCCGGAACGGCAGCGAGCCGTCCCGGGGGTGCGGCTGTGCCTCGCCTGTCAGAGGCACTCCGATGAGCAAGACGCGGCGTTCAGCGGCTACAACCGCCGCGGCAGCAAGGACAGCCAACTGCGCTGATCCCGCCGGGGTTCCCCTCCCCCGACCTGTGGCGTAACCTGCGCGCCTCGGCCGCCGCAAGGCCACAGGACAACAATCGGGGGAACTGTGAATCCGCAATCCCGCAGACTCTGCCTCACCGTTCTTCTGGCGTGCGCGGCCACGCTCCAGGCCCGCGGCGCGCTCGCCAGCGGCCGGCAGTTGACCACGCAGGACTACGCGCGCGCCGAGCAGTTCATGCCCTATGACACTGCGCCGCTCGTCGATGACGACGTCCAGAAGGTGCACTGGCTGAAGGGGGACCGCTTCTGGTTCATCGACCACGATGCGCGCGGCGATCATTACCGCATCATGGATGCGGCCACCGGCAAAGTCGCCGCCGCATTCAATCAGGTCAAACTCGCCGCCGCGCTCGGCAATGCCCTCGGCAAGCGGGTCGATCCGGCCAAGCTCGGCATCAGCGCCATCAGGATCAGGCACGGCCGGCTCGAGATCACCCGCCGCGGCAAGCATTTCCAATGCGACCTCAGCGGCGCCGGCCACTGCAGCGCGCGGCCCAAGCCCACCGGCAGCGGCAAGGAGCCCGGCATTCTTTCTCCCAACGGCAAGCGCCTCGCATTCATCCGCGACTGGAACCTTTGGGTACGCGAGGTCGCCACCGGCAAGGAGAGGCAGCTCACCTTCAACGGCGTGAAGAATTTCGGCTACGCGACCCACAACGCCGGCTGGGTGCACTCCCACCGGCCCGTGCTCAACTGGTCGCCGAACTCGCGCGAGATCGCCACCTTCCAGCAGGATCAGCGCAAGGTGGGCGATATGTATCTGGTGAGCGCCACCATCGGGCATCCCAAGCTCGAGAAGTGGAAATACCCGCTACCCGGCGACAAGCACGTGTTCATGATCGAACCGGTGGTGATCCATGTCGCCACGGGCCAGGTCACCCGGCTGCAGCTGCCGCCGCAGCAGCGGCTCTCGAGCCTCTGCGATGAGCTCAGCTGCAACAACAACGGCCACTGGGACGACCTGCAGTGGGCGCCGGACAGCAAGACGCTGGCACTGGTGACGACCTCGCGCAACCGCCACCACGAATGGTTCCGCGTCGCGAATGCGCGTACCGGCGCGGTGCGCACGGTCTTCGAAGACAGCGTCTCGACCTACTATCACAGCGGCATCGGCGCGGTCGACTGGCGCTACCTGCCGGCCTCCGGCCAGGTGATGTGGTACAGCGAGCGCAACAACTGGGGCAATCTTTATCTCTACAGTCTCGCGAACGGACGGCTCGAGCATCCGATCACGACGGGCAAGGGCGATGTCACCCAGGTCCTGCACGTCAACCGTGCGACGGGCACCGTCTGGTTCCGTGCGGTCGGACGCACGCCCGGCGTCAACCCCTACTACGAGCAGTTATGGAAGGTCGGCCTCCATGGAGGCGCACCGACGCTGCTGACTCCGCAGGACTGCGACAACGCCGTCAGCATGTCGCCGGACGGCAAGTATTTCGTCGACAGCTGCTCCACCCCGCGCCGCGCGCCGCTGACAACACTGCGCGATGCCAACACCGGGCGGATCCTCGCCACGGTGGCCCGGGCAAACCTCTCGCGCCTGCGCGCCATCGGCTGGCGGCCGCCGCAGCAGATTGTCCTCAAGGCGCGCGACGGCAAGACCAACCTGTACGGCCTGCTGTTCAAGCCGACCGACTTCGATCCGCACAAGAAATACCCGATCGTCGATTACATCTATCCGGGTCCGCAGATCGGCTCGATCTTCACCTTCCGCTTCGAGCCCTCGGACTACGACGATCAGTCGCTCGCCGAGCTCGGCTTCATCGTGGTCGCGATCGACGGCATGGGCACGCCGTACCGCTCGGCGCGCTTCCATCACCTCTGGTACGGGGACATGGGCGATGACACCCTGCCCGACCAGGTCACCGCGATCAAGCAGCTCGCGCGGCATTATCCGTGGATCGATCTGAATCGTGTCGGCATCTGGGGGCACTCCGGCGGCGGCAACGCCACGACGGCTGCGATGTTCCGCTATCCGGACTTCTTCAAGGTCGGCTGGGCCGAAAGCGGCAATCAGGACAACCGCGACTACGAGAACGACTGGGGGGAGAAGTATCAGGGACTGCTCGTGCGCTACCCCGACGGCAAGACCAACTACGACAACCAGGCCAACGAGCTGCTCGCCTCGCACCTTCAGGGACACCTGATGCTGACCTACGGCACCCTCGATGACAACGTGCCGCCGGAGAACACCGAGATCGTCGTCGAGGCGCTGATCAAGGCCGACAAGAACTTCAATATGATCGCGATTCCCAATGTGCGCCACGGCTACGGCTACGCGACGCCGTACATCACGCGCCGCCGTTGGGATTACTTCGTGCGCTATCTC
>JAKCEJ010000011.1 GCA_021838065.1 Pseudomonadota bacterium | reverse complement strand
GATGCGTCGGATGCAGCGACAGCAGCTGCGCCAGATGGGCCCGATGCCGGGCGTCCCGCGCTTCGGGCCGAGCCGCTTCGGCGCCATGCCGGGCTCCGGCGAGCGCATGGGTGGCATGGGCGGGATGGGCGGTGTGCCGCGCATGCCCCGCGGCGGCCCGCCGCGCCCGCCGCGGCGGTGACGGGCGAGGTGGCCTAATCGAGCGCCTTGACGGCCTGGATCAGCTCGGCGCCCGCTTTCTGCGCATCGCCGTAGAGCATGCGGGTGTTGTCCAGATAGAAGAGCGCGTTCTCGATGCCGGAAAATCCCGCGCCCTTGCCCCGCTTGATGACGATGACGTTCTTGGCCCGGTCGGCGTTGAGGATCGGCATGCCGTAGATGGGGCTCGATTTGTCGGTGCGCGCCACCGGATTGACGACGTCGTTGGCGCCGATGATGAGCGCCACGTCGGCGGTTTCGAACTCGCCGTTGATCTCCTCCAGGTCCCCGATCAGGTCGTAGGGCACGCCGGCCTCGGCGAGCAGCACGTTCATGTGCCCGGGCATGCGTCCGGCGACCGGATGGATGGCGAAGCGGACCGTGACGCCGCGCTCGATCAGCAGCTGGCACAGCTCCCAGATCTTGTGCTGCGCCTGCGCGACCGCCATGCCGTAGCCGGGCACTACGAGCACTTTCTGCGCGTACGCCAACATCACGGCGGCATCCGCCGTATCGATGGGCTTGAGAGTGCCGGCGACCTCTGTGCCCTGGAGCGCGGATTCGCCGAAGTTGCTGAACAGCACGTTGGCGAGGGAGCGGTTCATCGCCTTGGCCATCAACTGCGTGAGCAGCGTGCCGGCCGCGCCCACCACCATGCCGGCGATGATCATGGCGGCATTGGCGAGCACGAAGCCCTCGAAGGCCACCGCCAGACCGGTGCAGGCGTTGTACAGCGATATGACCACCGGCATGTCGGCGCCGCCGATCGGCAGCGTGATGAGAATACCGGCCGCGAGCGCCAGCGCGAAGAACGCGCTCACCATCCACAGCGGCCCCGCGCCGTGCAGCGCGACGATCCAGCCGCCCAGTGCGAGCGTGGCGAGCAGCAGCACGGAATTGACCGCCTGCTGGGCGCCGTAGCGCAGCGACTTGCCGATCAGGCCCTGCAGCTTCGCGAAGGCAATGAGGCTGCCGGAGAAGGAGACCGCCCCGATGATGGCGCCCGTGACCGCCAGCACCGCCGGGGCGGAGGCGATCGGCTGGCCGCGCACGAGCTCCTGGCCGGCGATGGCGGCGGCCGCCCCGCCGCCCATGCCGTTGTAGAGCGCCACCATCTGCGGCATCGCGGTCATGGACACGCGCTTGCCGCTCCACCAGGCCGCGACGCCGCCGATGAAGATGGCGACGAGGATGAGAATGTCGTTGCGCATCCCCGGCCAGAGAAAGGTGATCAGGCCGGCAATCAGCATGCCGAGGCCGGCCCACACGATGCCCCCGCGCGCGCCCTTCGGCGAGCTCATGCGCTTCAGGCCGACGATGAACAGCAGCGCGGCGATGAAGTACACCGCCTGGATCAGCTCGTGCGTCAGCGAAGGCGACAGGGCGCTCATGCTCGCCCGCCCTTCCTCTTGTCCTGGCTGGACTTGAACATCTCCAGCATGCGCTCGGTGGAGACGTAGCCGCCGACCACGTTGCCCGCGGCCAGCAGCACCCCGATGAAGCCGATGGTCTTCTCGAGCGGCGTCTGCGCCGCCCCGAGGGCGACCATGGCGCCCACCAGCACGATGCCGTGCACGAAATTCGAGCCCGACATCAGCGGCGTGTGCAGGATCACCGGCACGCGCGAGATGACCTCGTAGCCGGTGAAGGCCGCGAGCATGAAGATGTAGAGCGCAACGATTCCGGTCATGACCGTCCCCCTCGCATGCCTCAGCCTGTCACCGACTGACGTGTCGGCTCGTGACGGATCTCCCCGCCGTGCGTCAGGCACGCCTTGGCGAACACCTCATCGCTCCAATCGATGGCGAGCTCGCCTTCCTTCAGCGCCGGCGAGAGGAAGTTCAGCAGGTTGCGCGCGTACATCTCGCTGGCGTTGTAGGCGAGCTCGGCCGCCAGGTTCACCGGCCCGATCACCCGCACGCCCTGGTGCACGACGGTCTCCCCGGCGCGCGTCAGCTCGCAGTTGCCGCCCTGCTCGGCGGCGGTGTCGACGATGACCGAGCCCGGCCGCATGCGCTCGAGGGCGGCGCGCGGGATGATCTTCGGGGCCGGCCGTCCCGGCACGGCCGCGGTGCTGATCACCGCATCCGCAACGGCGATGCGCGCCTCGAGCACCTCCTGCTGCTTGCGCTTCTCCTCCTCGCTCAGCTCGCGCGCATAGCCGCCGGCTCCCTCGGCGCTCACCCCGGTGTCGACGAACTTCGCACCGAGGGAGCGGACCTGCTCGCGCGTGGCGCTGCGCACGTCGTACGCCTCCACCACCGCGCCGAGCCGCCGCGCCGTGGCGATCGCCTGCAGCCCGGCGACCCCCGCGCCGATGACGAGCACCTGGGCCGGCCGGATGGTGCCGGCCGCCGTGGTCAGCATGGGCAGGAATTTCTGCAGGTGATTGGCGGCGATCAACACCGCCTTGTAGCCGGCGATCGAGGCCTGCGAGGACAGCGCGTCCATCGACTGCGCGCGCGAGATGCGCGGCACCAGCTCCATCGCGAAGCTGGTGATGCCGCCGCTCTGGAGCGCGAGCACCTCCTCGCGGCGCGCGTAAGGCTGCAGGAACCCGACCAGCACCGCGCCCGCCGCCAGCGCCCCGATCTGCGCCAGGCCGAGCGGCTGCACCGTCAGCAGCACCTGCGCGCGCGCCAGCACCCCGGCAGCGTCCGCCCACTCGACGCCCCGATAGGCCGAATCGGGGAACTGGGCGCGCTCCCCGGCGCCGCGCTCGAGCAGGATGCGCCCGCCCAGCCGCGCGAACTTATCAGCCACTTCGGGCACCAGGCTGACGCGCGTCTCGCCCGCGGCGCTCTCGCGCAGCGCACCGATTGTGATTGGCATCGAAGGCCCTTTCAGACCGCGGTCCGCCCCGCCGGCCGGGTACCGGTCTTTTTGCAGTCTACCCTATACGTTGTGACGTTGAACTCAAGCATATTCTTGCTTTATCTTAAACTAGCCATGATGGGCATAGATTTCGAGCGAGCCGACCGCGGCACGAACGATGACCTGCGGATCGTCCCGGCGGGGACGGTGCGCGGGCTCTCCCAACTCGTGCTGCGCACGGACGTCTCGGGGATGCCGCTCGAATGGATCGACTATCGCGAGGCGGCCCGGCTCTACACCCAGGAGCAGGTGGCCTATACCTGCGGCAGCCGCCTCTACACCCTGTTCGGCGGGGTGAACGCGCTCACCGGGCGGCGCACGGTGCTCGAGATCAATTCCATTGTGGCCACGGTGGGCCATACCGGCAATCCCGGCAGCACCCGCCACGACTATGTGCCGCCGCTGAACAACCAGACGCTGTTCCGCCGCGATGCGCATATCTGCATGTACTGCGGGCTGCGCTTTCCGACCCGGGATCTGTCGCGCGATCACATCCGCCCGTTCAGCCAGGGCGGGCTCGATACCTGGACCAACGTGGTGACCGCCTGCCGGCGCTGCAACAACCAGAAGGCCTCGCGCACGCCCGAGCAGGCCAAGATGCAGTTGGTCGCCGTGCCCTTCACCCCGACGTACGCCGAGTACATCTTCCTCAAGGGCCGGCGCGTGCTCGCGGACCAGATGGAGTACCTGCTGGCGCACTTTCCGCGCACCAGTCCGCTGCACGACCGCATCCAGCGCTGGCTGAGCTGAGCGCGCGCGCACGGCGCACTGCGCCGGGGCGGCCCGACGGAATCGCGAACCTTGCTTTATCTCATCGACGCCTCGGTCTACGTCTTCCGCGCCTACCACTCGCCGCTGCCTGAGATGCTCGATGCCGAGCGGCGCCCCGTGCACGCCGTGTTCGGCTTCGCCCGCTTTCTCGGCGATCTTCTCGAGCGGACCCGGCCGCAGTACGTGGCGGTCGCCTTCGACCGGCGCCGCGCCACCTCCTACCGCAACGCGATCTACCCGCCCTACAAGGCCAACCGCGAGCCGGCGCCGCCGGACCTGGCGGCGCAGTTCGATTACTGCCGGGAGCTGTGCGCGCGGCTGGGGCTCGCGGTGTTCGTCGACTCGCATTACGAGGCCGACGATCTGATCGGCACGCTCGCGCAGCGGATGCGCCCTCACGGCGTGCACTCGGCATTCATCACCCGCGACAAGGACCTCGCCCAGCTGGTGCGCGACGGCGACCTGTACTGGGACTTCGGGGCGCGCGGCCAGCTGGGCTACCGCGACGTCGAGCGGCACTTCGGGGTGGCGCCGGAGCGCTTCGCCGATTACCTGGCGCTCACCGGCGATACCTCGGACAACATACCGGGCGTCCCGGGCGTCGGGCCGAAGACCGCATCGGCACTGATGCGCGCGTTCGGCTCCCTCGATGAGCTGTTCGCAGGGCTCGGCCGGGTTCCTTCGCTTGGGCTGCGCGGGGGGCGGGAGCTGCGCGAGCGGTTGCGCGAGCACCGTGAGGCGGTCTATCTGGCGCGCCGTCTGACGCGCATTGTGTGCGACATGCCGCTTGAGGCCGGCCCCGAGGACCTGCGTCCGCGCGTGCCGGACCTGGCGGCGCTCGGCTCGCTCTATGACCGGCTCGGCTTCGGGCCGCTGCTGCGCCGTCAGGGCGAGCGTCTGGCGGCGCTCGCCGCCGCCTCCAGCGGCTCCCGGGACGCGGCCGGCGACAATGGTCTGGCATGAATTCACGCGAGCTTCGGCTATGCTCGGCACACGGCACCAGGATCCAATGGGGGCTACCATGGGGCAGAAGAACATCGAGTCCGTCCTGCAGGAGGAGCGCACGTTCCATCCGCCCGCGCAGTTCAGTGCGCGGGCGCGGCTGAAGCCGGCGGATCTCGAGAGCCTGCGGCGGCATGCCGAGAGTGACTACACGGGCTTCTGGGCGCAACTGGCGCGCCAGGAGATCGTCTGGCACAAGCCCTTCACGGTCACGCTCGAGGAGGCGGACGCGCCGAACTTCCGCTGGTTCAGCGACGGGCAGCTGAACGTTTCATACAACTGCCTGGATGTGCATCTGGCCGAGCGCGGCCACAAGCCGGCCATCATCTTCGAGGGCGAGCCGGGCGATGTGCGCCGCATCAGCTACCAGGAGCTGCACGGGGAGGTGTGCCGCCTCGCTAACGCGCTGAAGGCGCTCGGTGTGCAGCGCGGCGACCGTGTGGCCATCTACATGCCGCTCGTGCCCGAGATCATCGTGGCCATGCATGCGTGCAACCGCATCGGCGCGATTCACTCCGTGGTGTTCGGCGGGTTCTCCGCGCCGGCGCTGAAGGATAGGATCGAGGACACCGGGGCCAAGGTGCTCATCACCGCCGACGGGGGCTGGCGCGGCGGGCATGCGATCGAGTTGAAGGCGGCGGCCGACAAGGCGCTCGCCACAGGCTGCCCGAGCATCAAGCACGTGATTGTGCTGAAGCGCACCGGCCGGCCGGTCGCCATGGAGCCACATCGGGACCTGTGGTGGCACGAGGCGACGGCCGGGCAGTCCGCGGTGTGCGAGCCGGAGTGGGTCGACGCCGAGCACCCGCTCTATCTGCTCTATACCTCAGGCTCGACGGGCAAGCCCAAGGGCATCCAGCACGCGAGCGGCGGTTATCTGCTCGGTGCGAAGCTGACGACCCAGTGGGTCTTCGATCTGCGCGACGACGATGTGTTCTGGTGCACCGCCGATGCCGGTTGGGTCACCGGACACAGTTATGTCGCCTACGGGCCGCTCGCGGCGGGCGCGACCGTGGTGATCTACGAGGGAGCGCCTACCTATCCCGACGGCGGGCGGTTCTGGAAGATCTGTCAGGACCACGGCGTCAGTGTGTTCTACACCGCGCCCACGGCCATCCGCGCCCTGATGAAGCTCGGCGAGGAGGTGCCCGCGCGCTACGACCTCTCGCGCCTGCGCCTGCTCGGCAGCGTCGGGGAGCCGATCAACCCGGAAGCGTGGATGTGGTACCAGCGGACGATCGGCGGGGGCCGCTGCCCCATCGTCGACACCTGGTGGCAAACCGAGACCGGCGTGATCATGATCTCCCCTGTGCCCGGGGTGACCGCCACCAAGCCCGGCTCGTGCACGCTGCCGCTGCCCGGCATCGAGGCAGACATCGTGAACGATCGCGGCGTGCCGGTGACCCGGCCGGACGCGGGCGGCTATCTGGTGATCAAGAAGCCCTGGCCGGCGATGCTGCGCACCATCTGGCGCAACAACGACCGGTATCTGGCGGCCTATTGGGAGAAGTTCCGCAACCGCTTCTACGTGGCCGGCGACAGCGCGCACCGCGACAAGGACGGTTATTTCTGGATCATGGGCCGGATCGATGACGTGCTGAACGTCGCCGGCCACCGCCTCGGCACGATGGAGATCGAGTCGGCGCTCGTTGCGCATCCGCGCGTCGCCGAGGCCGCGGTCGTCGGCAGGCCGCACGAGATCAAGGGCGAGTCGGTGTTCGCCTACGTGGTCTGCCGGGGCGCCCGGCCGAAGGGCGATACGGGCCACCTGGTGCAGACGCTTCGCGAGTGGGTGGGGCAGCAGCTCGGCGCGATCGCCAAGCCCGATGACATCCGCTTCGCGGACAACCTGCCGAAGACCCGCTCGGGCAAGATCATGCGCCGCCTGCTGCGCGCGATCGCGCGCGGAGAGGATATTGCGCAGGACGTCTCGACGCTGGAGAACCCCGCCATACTGGATCAGCTGCGCGGCGTACCCGCCGTCGCGGCTGCGCCGGCCAGCACGTCGGCGCGGGCGGGTGGCGCGGCCCGCGCCCGGTCCGTGGCGCGCAGGAGCGGCGCCCAGCGCACTCGCCCCGCGCCGCAGCGCGCCAAGGCTGCGGTGAAGACCGCGGCGAAGTCCGCCGGTTCGACGCGTGCAGCGACGCCGGGCACGTCGCGGAAAACCAGGCCGTCGCCGCGCCGCGCCGCAGCCAGGCCGGCGACCAAGCGGAAAGCGGCGAAGGCGAAGCGTGTCGGCGCAAAGGCGGCGAAACGCACGGCGGGGAAGGTCAAGCGCGTGACGGGCGGCCGTGCGAAAGTGGCACGCACAGCCGCAGGTTCGCGCCCGGCGCGTACCCGGCGGCCGGCTCGGGCCAGGCGCGCGCGCCGCAGCAGACGCTGAGGCGCGCAGGGGGGCTCAAGGCGAGCGGCGGTTCACCGGCTCGTAGCGCCGCTCGCCGCTCACCGGGTCGTAGAGGACCTCCATGACCTCGCCGGTGGCGGGGTCTTCGAACCGCTCTCCGGTGGGTTCCCAGCGGGCCGAGGGCGGCGGCTGCTTGCGGTAGCGCCACCGCTCGAAGACCGTACCGAGGATTCCCAGCACACCGAGCGCGAGCAACTCCGCGCCGCTCGCCCCGCGTCCCGACAGCAGCTGGCCCGCCCCGGCGAGCGCCACGAGCGCGCTCAGCGCCAGGATTGCCGTGCGCAGTCTCACGCGGCGGGCTCGATCACTACGGCCGTGCCGTAGGCGACGATCTCGCTCATGGTCTGGCCGATCTCCGAGGAGTCGAATCGCATCATGACCACGGCGTTCGCCTGCATGAGCGTGGCGTTCTTGATCATGCGGTCCACCGCGTGGCGGCGCGCCTCCTCGAGCAGCTGGGTGTATTCGGAGATCTCGCCCCCGGCGAGCGAGCGCAGGCCCGCCATGAGATTTCCGGCCAGGCCGCGGCTGCGCACCACGACGCCGAAGACCTGACCCTTGACAGACGTGACACGGTAGCCGGGGACGTTCTCGGTGGTGACGATCAGCATCGGCAGTGTCTCCTGTGTCTGGACTGTGTCGTGCCCGTCGGGCGCCTCGCAGGGGCGGATGGTAACACCGCGCCCGTGCGCGAGACGCATCGCGGCGGGCGCCGCAAAATTGCACGTTCCCAGCACAAATGCCCCCTGGCGCCGCCGCCGCCCGCCGGCCTACTCTGGGCGCCGATCCCAACGGCGAGGGCGGGCGGCAGGGCAATGCGGGAGCGGCACTCATGGGCGAGATCATTCACGTGACTTTCGGCGCCGAACGCGATTGGCAGCGCGCGCGCAGCGAGTGGAGCGAGGGGCTCACGGCCGTCGGCGCGCTGTTCGGCGATGACGAGTCGCTCATGCGCGCCAAGGCCGACTGCGTCTATCAGGTGCTGCGCCGGATCGTGGAGGAGATCCCGGTGGTGCGCGTGGCCGCCAAGGTGCCGGATGATCTGCCGGCCGAGCAGGTCGCGCTGCTGACGGCCGCCTTGCGCGAGGCGGCGCTGAAGGGTATCGAGGCCACCACCTGTCACGCGGTCCGGGTGCTCACGGCCGCGATCTATGACCTGTGCACCTCGAAGCTGCGTGCCAAGCCCTCGTGAGCCTCGCTCAGCGCGCCGCCGCTGTCATGCGCAGCGCGAAGCGGACCGTGACAGCGTTGCCCAGCCACTCGGTGGCGCGCCACTGGCCCTGGCCGACACCGAAGTCGAGCCGCTTGAGCACGGTCGTGCCGTCGAGCAGGCCGACCTGGCGCCCGCCGCTGTCGATGACCCGCCAGCTGAAGGGTACGGCGATGGTGCGCGTGACCCCGCGCAGCCTGAGCGCTCCGGTGGCCACATAGCCGCCCACCGTCCTGCGCAGCTGCGTGGACGTGAAGCGCGCCTGCGGAAATTGCGCCACGTCGAAGAAGTCCCGGCCCCCGAGGAGGCCGTTGCGCTGCGCGTCGCCGCTGTCGAACGAGCGCATGTCGATCACCACCGTGAGCATCTTGGCGCCGGGGTCGAAGCGCGCGGTGAAGACCTTGAATCTCCCCTGATTCGCGGCGCCGGCTTGTATGAAGGTGTAAGTCAGCGTGCTGTGCGCGGCGATCAGCGTGTAGACGGGGCCGGTCGCGGCGGCGTGCGCGAGCGCGATGCCCGGCAGCGCCAGGCACGGGATCATCAGTCGGACGAGGCGGGACGCGGTCATCGGTCACTCCTTGGCGGAAGGCAGCGTGCCCATGGGGCGGGGCGGGGCGCCGGGCAGCATGCGCCGCAGTATGTCGTCCCGCAGAACGAAGTGGTGTTTGATCGCCGCGGCGATGTGCAGCGTCAGGACGGCACCGAGCGTGATCGCGAGCGCCACATGCACGCGCACCAGGGTGTGATAAAGCGGCACGCTGCGCGAGAGGAGGTTCGGCAGCTGCACCAGGTTGAACCAGCTGACCGGGAAGCCGCGCGCCGAGGACATCATCCATCCGGTCAAGGGCAGGGCAATGAGCAGCGCGTAGAGCACGGCATGGGTGAGGCGCGCGAGCCGGCGCTCGTGGGGTCTGAGGTTGCCGGGCAGCGCCGGCGTCGGGTTCACTGCGCGCCAGCCGAGGCGCAGCAGCGCCAGTCCCAGGATGGTGATGCCGAGGGACTTGTGGCGCGCCAGGGTCGCGAGCTTGGCCATGCCGAGCGGCAGCGCGACGCCGGTCAGCCCGAGCACGACCTGTACGGCGATCAGCGCCGCGATTAGCCAGTGAAACAGTTGGGAGAGCGCCCCCCAGCGGGCGCGCGTGTTTCGCAGCATCACCCAGCTAGCTTAAAGCACCCGGGGCATCCTGGGGAGACGTTACACGGATGTGTCCCGCGGCCGCGCCGCCGCGTGCAATCCCAGCTCGACCTGGGTCCAGCCCTGGCAGTGACGGGCGATCTGGCCGGCGAGCAGCGCGGCGTGCTCGGGCCGCGCGTTGAGCGCCGGCACGTACTCGAAGCGCTCGCCGCCGGCGCGCATGAACGCCGCGCGGTTCTCCACATCGATTTCCTCGAGCGTTTCCAGGCAGTCGACCGCAAAACCCGGGCAGATCACGGTCACATCCTTGATCCCGCGCCCCGGCATGCCGGCGAGTGTTTCGATGGTGTAGGGACGCAGCCACTCGCTCGGCCCGAAGCGCGACTGGAAGGTGACGCTCCACTCGCCTTCCTGGAGCAGCAGCTCCTCGGCGAGCAGCCGGGCGGTCTTCTGACATTTGCAGAAGTACGGATCGCCCTGGTGAAAGTAGCGCTCCGGGATGCCGTGAAAGGAAATGAGCAGGTGGCGGGTGCGCCCGTGCGCGCGCCAGTGCTGCGCGACGCTCTCGCGCAGCGCCTCGATGTACTCCGGCTGATCGTGATACTCGGCGATGAAGCGCAGCTCCGGCAGCCAGCGCCACCCGGCGAGCTCGGCGTTGACCTGGTCATAGACCGCGCCGGTGGTGGCGCCGCAGTACTGCGGGAACAGCGGCAGCACCACGATGCGCTGCGCGCCCGAGGCGCGCAGCCGCTGCAGGGACTCGGCCACGCTCGGGGTGCCGTAGAGCATGGCGAATTCCAGCGAAAAGGGTGCCATCATGCGCTGCGCGAGGCTGCTGGCGAGCGCTCCGCGCAAGCGGCCGGACTCCTCGCGCAGCGGCGAGCCCTGCGCCGACCAGATCTTGCGGTATTTCGGCGCGATCCGCCTCGGGCGCAGCGGCAGGATGAACCCGTAGAGGATCGGCAGCCACAGCAGGCGCGGCAGCTCCACCACCCGCGGATCGCCGAGCATCCGCGCCAGAAAGCGCCGCACGTCGCGCGGCGCCGGCGAGTCGGGCGTGCCGAAGTTGACCGCGAGAATGCCGATGCGCTCGGCCGTGTCGCGGTGGAAATCCGGTGAACCGTGATAGCGCATGATCCGCAAGATACCGCAGCAAAACCGCCCGCAACCAGAGGGGCTGCGGCAATTCTCTCCCCGCGCCGGCCGAACGGCCGCCGCCGGGCGCTCAGAAGGCCTCTGCCGGCCCCCCCCGGTCATCCCCCCGCAGGTGCTGCTCCAGAAACTGCAGCGTGCGGCGGCGCGCGAGCGCCGCCGCTGCCGCGTCGTACGAGGGGCGCAGCTCGCAGTTAAATCCGTGACCGGCGCCCTCGTAGATATGAAAAATGCCGTTCGGGTGCAGCGCGCGCATGCGCGCCACGTCCGCGAGCGGGATGTTCTTGTCCTCGCTGCCGAAGTGATACAGCACCGGGCAGTGCGGCGGCCCGCCGGCGTCCTGCGCCTTGCCGTAATACACCACTGCGCAGTCGATGGGCAGCAGACACGCGGCGCGGTAGGACTGCGCGCCGCCCCAGCAGTAGCCCACCGTGGCGACGCGTCCGGCGTGCTTGACCACGGCGATCGCCGCGGCCAGATCCCTCAGCGTCTGCTCCGGCTTGAGCTCCTGCATATAGCCGCGCCCCTCGTCGGCCTCGGCGGCGCTGTAGCCGAGCTCGATGCCGCGGCGGATGCGGTCGAACATGCACGGCGCGATCGCCGTGTAGCCGTCCGCGGCGAAACCGTCCGTGACGGCCCGGATGTGCGCATTGACCCCGAAGATCTCCTGGATCACCACCACGCTGCCGCGCGCCTTGGCCGGCGGCGCCGCGAGATAGGCCTGGAACTGATGCCCGTCGCGGGCCATGAGAGTGGTGAATTCGCCCATAGGATGTTCAGCCTTTGTGCATGCGGGCCGTGCCTGAACTCAACAGGATATCGCGCAGGGCGCGGTCGTGAAAGCGGCCCGCCCCGGCGCGCCGGGCACTGTTTGACGCCTCGCGTGCGGCCCATGATAGCCTAGCGGGCGGATCGGGACGCGACGCGTCCCGCGGGAGGGGTTCATGCTCGTCGGCTCAGCCGTGCGGCGCGTCGCGATCGTGGGTGGCGTGCGCATTCCGTTCGCCAGGGCCCATACCGCCTACGCGTCCGTGGGCAATTCCGAGATGCTCACGGCGGCGCTGCGCGCGCTGGTGGAGCGCTTCGGGCTCGACGGCGTGCGGCTCGGCGATGTGGCCGCCGGCGCGGTCATCAAACACTCCAAGGACTACAACCTCACCCGGGAGAGTCTGCTCTCCACGGGGCTCGATCCGTACACGCCCGGGCTCGACCTGCAGCGCGCCTGCGGCACGAGCCTGGAGGCGGCGATCACCATCGGCAACAAGATCGCGCTCGGGCAGATCGAGGCCGGCATCGCCGCGGGCGTCGACACCATCAGCGACCCGCCCGTGGCCTATCCGCGCGCCTACCAGCAGCTGCTGCTCGCGAGCTATCGCGGCAGGAGCCTCGGGCAGCGACTCGCGCCCTGGCTGCGCCTGCGGCCGAAGCATTTCAGGCCGATATTCCCGCAGGTGGTCGAGCCGCGCACGGGCCTCTCGATGGGCCAGAGCACCGAGCTGATGGTGCAGCGCTGGCGCATCGCCCGCGAGGCGCAGGATGAGCTGGCGTACCAGAGCCACATGCGGGCTGCGGCGGCCTGGCGCGAGGGGTTCTACGACGATCTGGTCGTGCCGTATCTCGGGCTCTCGAGCGACAACAACGTGCGGCCGGACACCTCGGTCGAGAAGCTCGCGAAGCTGCGCGCCAGCTTTGATGCGCGCGACGGAACGCTCACCGCGGGCAACAGCACACCGCTGACCGACGGGGCGAGTGCGGCGCTGCTCGCCTCCGAGCAGTGGGCCGAGCGGCGCAAGCTGCCCGTGCTCGCCTACCTCGCCTACGGCAAGGTGTGGGCGGTGGATTTTGCGAGCGGCCGGGAGGGCCTGTTGATGGCGCCGGCGTACGCGGTTCCCGCCATGCTGAGCGATGCGCGCCTGACACTGCAGGATTTCGATTACTACGAAATCCACGAGGCGTTCGCGGCGCAGGTGCTGTGCACGCTCGCGGCCTGGGAGTCGGCCGAGTTCTGCCGCGAGACGCTCGGGCTCGACGCCCCGCTCGGGTCGATCGACCGGGAGCGGCTGAACGTCAAGGGCGGCAGCGTCGCGATCGGCCATCCGTTCGCGGCCACCGGCACGCGCATCGTCGCGACATTGGCGAAGCTCCTGGCCACGAATCCCGCCGCCAGGCGCGGCCTGGTGTCGGTGTGCACGGCCGGCGGGATGGGCGTCACGGCGATTCTGGAGAGATAGCGCTGCGGCGCGACCGTTGGAGACGCGCCGCCGGTGCGGCGCGTGCGATCAACAAACACAGACGTGCAGCAGCACGCGGGGAGGATGAGTGCGCAAGATGGCGGCAGGTGTCATGTTGACCGCGTGGGCCGCATGCGGCTGGCAGGCGTTTGCCAGGACGGGTTCACCGCCGGCCCACTTGGCGACGGTGTTCGGGGCGTTGCCTCAGGTGAGCGGCGTCGCGCTCAGCCGCAGCGGCCGGATGCTTGCCTGGATCCAGCGCCAGGGCTCGCAGAGCAGCGTCGTGGTCTACGACTATGCCGCGCATCGCGCGCAGCGGGTCTTTCACGTCGATCCGCGGATGCGGCCTTTCGATTTGCGTTGGGACGGTTCCGACATGCTGTTGGCGTCAGTTGAGATGACTGTCCAACCGCAGTTCGGCGAAAACACCGCGCGCTACATCATCGCGCGGACACTGGCGTTGAATATCAAGACCGGACAGATCCATTTGCTGCTGATGTCCGGGGACGGCCGCGAATACGTCGATGCTGCCCAGCTGCTGCGCGTCAGTCCGCATCGGCACCACAGCGTGATCATGTTCACGTATGAATGGTCGCTCAACGCATACCGATCGAGCATTGGCCACCTCATCCGCAATGCGCAGCACGATTCCGGCTGGATGGGCAATCTGTTCGCCGTCGATCCGTACACCGGCAACGATAAGGTGATCGGCTACGGTAATGCGTTCACCACGGGGTGGGTGGTGAGCCCCGACGGCAAGCCGGTGGCCCGCGAACAATATCATCCGCGCCATCATCGCTTCATCCTGCAGGCGCGGCGTGGGTCGCGCTGGGTGTCGATCTACCAGCGTACCGACGGCGTAGCCCCATGGCTCCCGAGTGTCACTCGCGGCGGCAAGGCAATTCTCGCGATCATGCCGGCACGAGACGGGGTGGAGCATCTGTGGGGCATACGCTTCGACGGAGCAGCACCCGAGCGGCTGTTGCCCGGGGTAAGACGGCCCGTGGTGTCTGCCGAGGTCAGCCGGTCCGGCCGGCTGGTCGGCGTCACACTCGGCGGCGGCCGGATGCCATTCCGCTGGCTGAATGCCGCCGCTCAAGCTCGCTACGAGTCGGTAGCACAGGCGTTTGAGAACCGCCCGGTGAGAGTGTACGACGCGACGCGAAACGGCGAGGAGGTGTTGGTTAAAGAGCGCAGCCCGGTCCGCCCACCCACCTATTACCTCACCGACTTCCAGGCGCGTCGGGCGATGGTGATCGGCCGCGCCTATCCGCTGCTGGCCCACGTGCAGCTCGGCACCTCGGAACTCCTCGACTACCGCACCCGCAACGACCGGGAAATCCACGCGCGGCTGTTCCTGCCGCCCGCAGAGGCGCAGGGTCGGCATCTGCCGCTCATTGTCCTGCCGCCGGGCGGGCCAGAGATCGGGTCATCGCGGCGTTTCGACTGGCTCGCCGATTTTCTGGCGATGAATGGCTATTTGGTTCTGCGCCCCGCGTTGTCCCCGGTCGGGGACAGCGGTCCGGCGATGGCCGGTACGCTGCAGCAATGGGACGGGCTGGCGCAGAGCTACGCCGTCGACGGGGTACGCGCGCTGGTGAAAGCAGGCTTGGTGGATTCGCATCGAGTCTGTATTGTCGGGGTGGGTTACGGCGGCTACGCCGCGCTCGCCGGCGCCGCGTTCTGGCCGCACGCTTACGCGTGCGCGGTCAGCATCAACGGCATATCCGATCTGCCGGCCTTCTTGCATTACGAGGACAAATTTTTCAGCGGTGTGACTTCGGCTTCGGCGGCTGCGGCATATTGGCGCGCCGCAGTGGGCTCTGCGACCGATCCCAAGGTGATCGCCGAATCCCCGGTGCACGCGGCGGCCGCGATACGCGCGCCCGTGTTGCTGCTGCACAGCGTCAACGACGCGGCGGTGCCATTCTCTCAGTCGCAGGAGATGGCCAATGTGCTCGCCGGACTCGGCAAGCCCGTGACACTGATCCGCCTCCCCGGCGTGGACCATTCCCTGGATCGCAGCGCGACCCGCATCGCGGTGCTGCGCGCCATCGCGCCGTTTCTGCGCAGGTATCTGCAATAGCCGCGCTGCGGCGGTACGGGGCAGGCCGGTGGGGCCGCCAGCGGCAAGGGATGGAAAGGAGGCAGAGTCTACATCGAGTTGAGAGCGAGCTGTCGGAGAGAGCGGAATGAGTCCTGGCACCTTCGAGGAAAGCAAGACCCTGCGTGACGAACTCGGGGTTCTGTTGGGAGAGATGCCGCTGTTCGGCGGCCTGACGCCGACGGTGCTGCGTGACATCGCCGCGGCGGCCGAGTGGCTGTCGCTGCCTGGCGGCGCGGTGCTGTTTTCCGCCGGCGAGCCGGCCGATGCGCTGTATGTCGTGTTGAGCGGGAGCCTCGCGGTGCTCACCGCGGGCGGGCGCGCCCAGGGGCGCTTTCTCGCCCGGCTCGCGGCCGGCGATACGGTCGGGGAGATGGGCCTGATCTCGGGCCATCCGCGCACCGCCAATGTGGTGGCGCTGCGCAACACGGAGCTGGCGCGCATTTCCAGCCGCGCGTTCAACGAGGTGCTGCGGCGCGAACCGGAGGCGATGTGGCGCATCGCACAGCTGATGGTCAAGCGCCTCGAGCGCATGGACAACCCGCCGCGCGCGCATGTGCGCGGCGCGTGCACGTTCACGGTGCTGCCGCAGAGCATGGAGGTGGATTTCGCGGGATTCTCGACCTCGCTGGTCAAGGCGCTCGGTCAGTTCGGGCGCACCGAGCTGGTCTGGAACGTGCGCGCCGGCACGCACACCAGCCAGTGGTTCAACAACATCGAGTCGGCGAACGATTTCGTCGTCTATGTCGCCGAGCCCACGCCCAACCGCTGGACCAAGCTGTGCGAGCGGCAGGCCGATGCGCTTTTGCTGCTGGCGCGGGCCGAGAGCCCCGCAGGCAGCTGGGCTGCCCTGCGCTGGCCGCACGATCACAGCCTGACCCCGCAGCGCTGGGAGTTGATTCTGGCGCACGACAGCGGCATCGAGACCGGGGCCGCCGCGCGCTGGCTCACCAACCTGCCGGACATCCCCCACCACCACGTCCAGTCCGCGGAAGATTACGCGCGTCTGGCGCGTACGCTCACTGGGCGCGCGGTCGGGCTCGTGCTCTCCGGTGGAGGCGCGCGCGGTTTCGCGCACATCGGCGCGATCAAAGCGCTGCGCGAGGCGGGCGTCCCCATCGATCTGCTCGGCGGCACCAGCATGGGCGGGATTCTCGGCGCCGGCATGGCCGCGCGCTGGAGCGTGCAGGAGCTGACCGATCGCTTCCGGCACTACTTCGTCGAGTCCCGACCGCTGCGCGACTACACGCTGCCATTCGTGTCGCTCGTGTCCGGGCACAAAGTGAGCCGGATGCTCTTCGAGGCGTTCGGCGATCTGGCGATCGAGGACCTGCCGCTCGCCTTCTTCTGCGTCTCCTCCAACCTGACCTCCGGCCATGTCCATGTGCATCGTCGCGGCGAGCTGTGGCGTGCACTGCGTGCCTCGGTATCGGTCCCGGGTGTGCTGCCGCCCGTGGTGCACGAGGGTGAAGTGCTGGTCGACGGGGGCGCGATGAACAATCTGCCGGTCGACATCATGCTCGAGCTCGGCCGCGGACCGGTGATCGGCTGCGATGCTGGCGCCGACCGCGCGTTCGCCACTCACGGTGACGATGTCGACGTGCCTCTGCCGTGGCAGCTTCTCCGCTGGATCAAGGCACGGCGGCACCTGCCCAACATCTTCCAGATCCTCTGGCGCACCGGCATGGTCAACAGCACGGCGCTGTCGGCCGCGCAGCGCGATCGGACAGACCTGATGCTGCGCCCTCCGCTCGCCGACATTGACATGCTCAACTGGAAAGCGTTCGAGCGGGCCATTCAGGCCGGGTACGAGTACACCGCTCGGCGCATCGACGAGCTGCCCGACGATTCGCCGCTCTGGCGCAGCGCCGGGATGGGCGGCGGTTAGGACCCTGCCGGCCGCGGGCTTGCGGGCGCGGCGGCGTATCTGTATGCTTATCCAGTTATTCGGCTGAGCGGGGCGCGCGCATGATCACACTGTTTCATCACCCGAAGACCCGTTCCACGCGCTTCATTTTCCTGCTCGAGGAGCTCGGGGTTCCCTACGAGATCCGCCTCGTCAGCGTGCGCAAGCGCGACGGCACGGGCGAGCGCGATCCGGCCAACCCGCATCCGCACGGCAAGGTGCCCGCAATCATCGATGACGGCACCGTCGTGTTTGAATCCTCCGCCATTGCGCTGTACCTGACCGACCGGTTTGCCGAGCGCGGCCTCGGGCCGCCGGTGGGGGACGCGGACCGCGGCGCGTATCTGTCGTGGCTCGCCTATTACAACGGCGTTCTCGAGCCGGCCTTCGTGTCGAAATTCCTCAACGTGCAGGTGCCGCGCGGCACCGCCGGCTGGGTCGCGGTGGAGGAGGCGATGCCCGCGGTCATCCAGGCGCTGTCGCGCGGGCCTTACCTCCTCGGCGAGCGCTTCAGCGCAGCCGACGTGCTCTACGGCACCACGTTCGCCATGTTCGCCCAGAGCCCCCTGATGGAGAAGTCCGCGGTCATCGACGCCTATGCGCAGCGCGTCGTTGCGCGCCCGGCCTTCCAGCGCGCCATGGCGCGCGACGGCGGCTGATCGGTGACCGGAATTGCATGCCCGCGCGGCGCCCCGCAACATCCGCTGGGGTGTCAACGGGGCTGACCGCGGCCGGATGCAGACGCACGCTCACGCATCATCGAACCCGCGCACGGCGCTGGTGCTTTTCTGCCGCAGACCGCTGCCCGGCGATGGCAAGCGCCGTCTCGCGCGCGCACTGGGAGACACGCAGACACTGGCCGTCGCCCACGCGCTGCTGCAGTGCGCGCTCGAGGACGCGGAACAGTGGCCGGGCCCGCTCATCCTTTCTCCCTCGCAGCCCGGCGACACCGAGTGGGCCGGGCAGCTGCTGAGGCGCCCCGCGCGGGTCATACCGCAGCCCGGCGGCAACCTGGGCGATCGCATCGCGGCCGTCGACACGCTCGTGCGGCGTGAAGGGTGCGATCGCGTCCTGTTCATCGGAAGCGATGCCCCGTCGCTGCATCCCCTCGATCTCGCCGCCGCGTCTGAGACGCTCGATCGGTCTGATGTGGTGCTTGTCCCCGCCGCGGACGGCGGCGTGACGCTGATGGGCTCACGCGCGGGCTGGCCTGACCTGACCGGTCTGCCGTGGGGCGAGGCCACGCTCGGCTCATCGCTTGCGCACGCCTGCCGAACCGCGGCCCTCACCGTCACGGTTCTCGAGGAATCCTATGATGTCGATGAGCCGGCCGACTGCCTGCTCGCCATCGAGCGGCTCGCGCAAGACGAGCGGCCGGCACGGCGCCGGCTACGCGCGCTGCTGACAGAGTTGACGTTCCCGCCCGCGATGCCGTCCTGAACGGTGCCGAACACTGCATAATCGGGCGTTGGCGATGAGGAAACACGAATGAGCGCTTCAATCGCAGCGTCCGCGGCCGCCGATGACCGGGACGACTGGCTGTTCACGCCGGGCGGTGAGCCGCGCGGCTACATTCAGCCGCACGCGCTCGCCGAGCTGTGGTTTCACACCGGCTCGGCGTGCAATCTCGCCTGCCCGTTCTGCCTGGAGGGTTCGCGACCGGGTGACCGGCGGATCGAACGGGTGCGCTTCGCGGACCTGGAACCCTTCCTCGATGAGGCTGAGGCGCTCGGCGTGCGGCAGCTGTCCTTCACCGGCGGTGAGCCGTTCCTGGTGAAGGACATGGCGCGCATCCTCGCGCGCGCGCTCGAGATCGCGCCCGCGCTGGTGCTAACCAACGGCGTGGGCGCCCTGCCGCGGCGGCTGGCGCAGTTGCGCGCGCTCAAGGGACAACCGCACGCGCTCAGCGTGCGCATCAGTCTCGATTATCCCGACGCGAAGCGTCACGAT
Source organism: Pseudomonadota bacterium (assembly GCA_021838065.1). Classification (GTDB taxonomy): domain Bacteria; phylum Pseudomonadota; class Gammaproteobacteria; order Steroidobacterales; family Steroidobacteraceae; genus 13-2-20CM-66-19. Next base: position 706 of record JAKCEJ010000011.1, on the reverse strand, counting down.
GCCGGCCGCGGTGCGGGCAGTTTTGTCGAGGCGTGTCGCACCCTGCAGCAGCTGCACGCGGAGGGCTTCGCCGTGTCGGTGGCGCGCCAGATGGAGCCGGAGGAAGCCTCAGGAGCGTGCGAGCGGCGCTTCCGGGAGCTGTTTTCACGCCTCGGACTGCCCGAGGAGCTGAACCTGGTGGCCTTTCCGGATTTCGGTACGCCCGGCGAGCGCCGGGTGGTGCCGCAGGTGACCCACTCGTGCATGACGACGTATCAGAGCGAGTCGACCCGCCGTGAATTCATGTGCGCCTACAGCAAGATGGTCGTGAAAATCTCCGGCCGCATGCGGGTCTACGCCTGCACGCTGGTCGATGACGATCCCGCATACGATCAGGGCGGCACGCTCGCCGAGAGCCTGGGCCGGCGCGTCATGCTGCGCCATCACCGCTGCTACGCCTGCTTCAAGTACGGCGCGTCCTGCAGCGAAACGAAAGGGCATTGAGCGCCCGCCGGCCGCGGGTCCCGGTCAGCTCGCGAGAAAATCGAGAACCGCCCGCTGCGCCTCGGTGAGCGCATCGCGCGGCGTGACCACCGCCGAGCGCAGCGCCTGCCGGCAGGGCCTGGACTCATCGTCGTGGTACTCGGCCACGGCGCGCGCGATCAGCCGCTGCACGCGCGCCAGGCTGTCGTGAAACTGCCGCATCACCTGCCAGGTGATGCGGCAG
>JAKCEJ010000250.1 GCA_021838065.1 Pseudomonadota bacterium | reverse complement strand
CGGCAAGCGCGTGACGCGGGAGATCTCCTCCGGGCCCATGTAGAAGGCCGTGTCGCGGTTGAGAAAGCGCGTCCAGTGCTTGCGCTCGCTGGTGGTCGGCTCCTGATCGGCCACCATCGCGACCGCACGCGCGCCAGGGCCGCGCTGGATGATGTCCGCGAGCAGCTGCTTGGCCGGAATCAGCCGGCAGCCGAAGCGGCTGCGGACCTTTCTCATCTCCCGCTCGGCCCACACATCGACCAGCGGCTTGTAGGCGGCCTCGAGCGGGTAGCCGAGCTCGAGCGAGAGCGCAAGCAGCATCCACTCCCAGTTGCACTGGTGCGCCGCGGCGAGCAGCACCGAGCGGCCCTCGGCGAGGTGCGAGCGCGGCGCATCGAGATTCACGATGCGCACGCGGCGGCGGAACTCACGCTCCGGCAGGCTCGCCGACTTGATCACCTCGACCAGCATGTCGGCGAAGCCCTGGTAGTAGCGGCCGCGCACCTCGCGCATGCGCGCCTCGTCCCAGTCGGGGAAGGCGCGCGAGAGATTCTCGCGCACCACCGCATCGCGGTACGGGAAGACGCGCAAGGCGAGCCAGCCGAGCAGGTCGGCCAGGCGATAGAGCAGTGCCAGCGGGACCCGTGAGACGAGCCGCACCCACCACGCCGGCGGCGCCTCCTCGGGCGCCGGCCGTGGCGGGGCGGGATCGGTCGGTCGCACTGGGGCGGGTTGCGGCTCGGCGGGCATGTTGGCGGCGGTCTGCGATCCTGCGGCCCGTTCGCCGCGCGACTCGGGCATGGTAGCGGCCCGCGCCGCGCATGCAAGCACGCTGGCCCGCGGCCCCGGGGCTTGCGGCGTCGCCCCCCGGGAGTCAGCCGTAGAGGGTGGATCCGGGCCGGTATCAGGCCGGCGCGGCGCGGCCTATACTGGGATCCGGGTCACGCGGGCGCTGAGTGCGGCCTGCTACGGTCGGTGCCGATGTCACGGCGGGTTACCCCTTCCGCCGATGAGTTGAATCGTCTGCTGGGGGCGCTGCTGCGTCTGCGGACGGGCAGCGGCAACCGCCTGCCGGGCTTCGCCGAGCCGATCCTCGTCTATCTGGGGACGCGGCCCGATGCCGCGGTCAGGATGGGTGAGCTGCGCGAACGGCTCGGTCTGGGTCAATCGCGCGCGAGCCGGCTGTGCGCCGCGCTCAAGCGCGCCGGTCTGGTGGACATCACCACCGCCGAGGAGGACCGCCGGGCCTCGTGGGTGCAGCTGACCTCAGCGGGACGTGAGCTCGTCGATGAATGCTCGAGCGCGCTGCGCGCAGACCTCCTCGCCGGCTCATAAATCCGTCTGCGATTCTATCCGATCCCGGATCGATCTGGGATCGCAGCGTCCGCCGGACGCCCCTTGACTCGGGAGCCGGCTCCAGGCCGTAGCATGGCCCTCATCCGGCGCCGTGCCGCAGATCAACCGTAAGGAGCCGAGCGTGGCCGTTCCTGCCGTCCACATGGGGTCCGATCATGTGAGTCTGCCGATCGAGGGCATGACTTGCGCGACCTGCGCGTCGCGGGTGGAGCGTGCTCTGAGCGGTCTGCCGTCGGTGAGTGCCACCGTGAATCTCGCGACCGAGCGGGCCGACGTGCACTTCGATGCCGCGCAGGTGAGCGCCGCGCAGCTCGCCGATGCGGTCCGTGCAGCCGGCTACGACGTGCCGCAGGAGACCTCTGAGCTCGCGGTCTCGGGGATGACCTGCGCCACGTGCGCGCTGCGCGTGGAGAAGGCGCTGCGCTCGGTTCCCGGCGTGCTCGAGGCGACGGTCAATCTGGCAACCGAGCGGGCTACCGTGCAGGGCATTGGCGCAGCGGTCTCGCCGGCGGCGCTGATCGCCGCGGTGCAACGCGCCGGCTACGATGCCGAGCTCACCGGCGGTGCGGCGCGCGAGGCACGCCTCGAGGCCGAGCAGGCCGGGCGATTCCGGCGCGAGAGCCTGCGCCTCGCCGCGGCAGCGCTGCTCAGTGTTCCGCTGCTGCTGCCGATGCTGGGTGTGGCGCTCGCCCCCTGGCTGCAGCTCGCACTCGCCACTCCGGTGCAGTTCGCCATCGGCGCGCGCTTTTACCGCGGCGCCTGGAAGGCGCTGCGCTCCGGGGTCGGCAACATGGATGTGCTGGTCGCGCTCGGCACTTCCGCGGCCTACTTCTACAGTCTGTGGCTCCTGCTCACGCGCACGCACCCGCCGCTGTACTTCGATTCCGCAGCGATGGTCATCGCCCTCGTGACCGCCGGCAAATGGCTCGAGGCGCGCGCCAAGCGCGCCACCACCGCTGCGATCCGCCAACTCATGTCGCTGCGTCCGCAGCGCGCGCGCGTGCTGCGCGAGGGCGGCGAGGTCGAGATTGCGGTCGAGGCGGTCGCGGTGGGCGATCTGGTGATCGTTCGCCCCGGCGAGCGAGTCCCCGTCGACGGCATCGTGCGCAGCGGCACGAGCGAGCTCGACGAGAGCCTGCTCACCGGAGAGAGCCTGCCGGTCAATCGCTCGGTGGGCGATCCGGTGACCGGCGGAGCCATCAACGGCAGCGGCCTGCTGCGCATCGAGACCCGCGCGAGCGCCGAGCACTCCGTGCTCGCGCGCATCATCGCGCTGGTCGAGGGCGCTCAGGCGCGCAAGCCCCCCGTGCAGCGGCTGGTCGATCGGGTGGCTGCGGTGTTCGTCCCGGTGGTGCTGGCCGTGGCGCTCGCGGCATGGCTCGGCTGGTGGCTCATCGCCGGGCAGTTCGGCGCCGGGCTGATCGCGGCCGTCTCGGTCCTCGTGATCGCCTGCCCGTGCGCCCTCGGGCTCGCGACGCCGACGGCGCTGATGGTGGGTACGGGCGCTGCCGCGCGGGCCGGCATTCTGATCCGCGACGCCGAGGCGCTCGAGGGGGCCCATCGGCTCGATACTGTGGTGTTCGACAAGACCGGCACGCTCACCGAGGGGCGTCCGGCGGTGGTGGCGCTGCTGGCCGCGGGCCTTCCCGAGCGGGATTTGCTCGCCCTCACGGCCGCGGCGCAGAGCGGCAGCGAACACCCCCTCGCTCGCGCAGTGCTCGCCCGTGCGCAAGCTGAAGGCCTGGTGTTGCCGGCGCTGCAGGAGTTTCAGGCTCAACCCGGCGAGGGGCTGACCGCGCGCCTGACGGACCGGCGCCTGGCGGTGGGCAACCGGGCCTTGATGCGCAGGCTCGGTGTGCCGATCGCCGACGGTGAAGCCGAGGCAGCCCGACTCGAAGGGCAGGGGCGCACGCTCATGTGGGTGGCGGACGTCACGGACAGCCCGCGCTGGCTCGGGCTGCTCGCCTGCGCCGACCCGGTCAAGCCCGCCGCGCTCGCCGCGGTCCGCCAGCTGCGGGCCATCGGCGTCGAGACCGTGCTGCTCACCGGCGATCACCCGAGCGCCGCGCAGCCGGTGGCCGCCGCGCTCGGCATCCGGCAAGTGCTGAGCGAGGTGCCGCCCGCCGGGAAGGCCGAGCAGGTGCGCCGGCTGCAGGCTGCCGGGCGGCGCGTCGGCATGGTCGGCGATGGCGTCAACGACGCTCCGGCGCTGGCTGCGGCCGATGTCGGCATGGCCATGGGCACGGGCGCGGATGCCGCGCTCGAGACGGCCTCTGTCACGCTGATGCGCGGCGACCCCCGACTGGTGGGCGATGCCATCGCGGTGAGCCGCGCGACCTACCGCAAGATCCGCCAGGGGCTGTTCTGGGCGTTCTTCTACAACGTCATCGGCCTGCCGGCCGCAGCCCTCGGTCTGCTCAATCCGATGATCGCGGGCGCCGCCATGGCGCTCTCGTCGGTGAGCGTTGTGTTGAACGCGCTGCTGCTGCGCCGCTGGCGCCCGACGGCCGGCCGCTCGTAGGGCGCCGTCTCAGCGCCGCGAAGGCGTGGGCTGCGCGTAAGCGTCCAGCCAACGCTGCGTCGGCAGGCCGACCTGGGTTTTCCAAACACCGTTGCGCGCGCGGTAGAGCAACGTCGGCGTGCCGTTGCCTCCGAGGTCGCTCATGGCGTTCAAGTGTGTCTTCAGCACCGCCAGGATGTCCGGCGCGATCCGCCGCGCCGGAGCAATGCCGCCGTGCTCGCGCGCCACGTCGAAACGGTCCTCGTCGATGCGCAGCGCGAGCGCCGGATTCGCGGCCCCGAGGATCGCCGCCGCGCGCGCCTGGCTGGTGCGCTCGAGAAAGCCCACGAGCACCCAGCGTACCTGCAGGCGGCCGGCACCGATGAGCGGCTCGGCCATGTGGTAGAAGCGGTAGCAGAAGCTGCAGTTCGGATCGATGACGGCGTAGAGCAGCGGGGCGCGCGGGGAACCCTCGACGATCAGGTGGCCGGCATGCTCGAGCCGGCCGATGACGGCTGCGGTATCGACCGGCGCGTAGCGCTGGCGGTACACGTCGTTGAGCGGGACGCTCTGCGGGGAGATCAGCTCGCCGGTGAAGAGGTAACCGTGCGAGCCGTAGACCACCTCGGTGCGGCCTCTGAAGCGCACCACATAGCCGGTCAGTCCCGGAACGTCGCTCGAGAAACGCGTGAGCAGCTTGACCGTGCCGCTGTGGATCAGCGCCGCGAGCGCCGGCGGCGGGGGCGGCAGGGTCGAGGCGCGCTCGGCGGCCCGCGCGGCGGGCACCGGGGCGATCAGGAGCGAGGCGAGGCCGAGTGCGGCGATGCGCGCCGCGTGCGGCGCGCGG
>JAKCEJ010000249.1 GCA_021838065.1 Pseudomonadota bacterium | reverse complement strand
CGGCGCGCGGGAGCGGAACGCGTGGTTCCGCTCCCGCGGTTCTCTGCGATGGCGGCCTAGCGGGTGGGCGCGGGGCCCTTCACGGCCATCACGAATCCGTTCAGGCGGATCGCCTTGCGGAAGGCGCGCTGCACCTCGGCGGCCGTGAGCGCGCGATAGCGCCGGCCGGCGATCACGTTCTCATCGAGCGGCTTGCCCCGCGAGGCATAGGTCAGCAGCTGCCCGCCGATCGCCCCGAAGCTCGACTCGCTCAACGGGATGCCGCGCAGCAGGATGCCCTTGGCGCGGGTGAGATCGGTCGGCGAGAGCACGCCGTGCTGCATGCGCTTGAGGTCCTTCAGGATCAGCGTGCGCGCGGCGTACACATGATCCGGGTCGCAGCCATAGCTCACCGTGTACTCGCCGCGGTGCTTGTCGAGCGAGAAGCCCGTGCTCACGTAATAGACCAAGCCCGACTTCTCGCGCAGATCGCGATACAGCCATGAGGCGTAGAAGCCGCCGCCAAGGACCTGATTGCCGACCCGCAGCGCATAGCGCTCGGGACTGTCGCGCGTCACCGGAACCAGTTCGGCGAGCTGCACGCTGTCCTGCACCGCGCTCGTGTCGGGGGTATGCAGACTCCCCGGCGCGTTGAGCTTCACCGGGCCGTAGTGCACCGCGGGCTTGGGGCCCTCGGCGAGCCAGCCGCCGAAGGTCTTCGCCACCACCCACATCGCCTCGGCCGGGCTCACCTTGCCGACCACGACGATCGTGGTCATGTCCGGCCGGTACACCCGCCCGTAATAGGCCCTCACCTTGGCGAGGGTGAGGGCCATGATGTTGCGCGGCTTCGGATAGCGCAGCGACGGATCGCCCGCGGGCACCAAGAGACGCTGCAGGCCGATGCCGTTGAGGAACCCGGGCGAGCCGATCTCCCCGCGCCAGTTGCCGGCCTGCTGGCGCTGCATGACGGTGAAGGCCTGCGGCGTCAGCGCCGGATGCAGCTCGTTCGCGGCGAGCAGCGCCATCCCGCGCTCGAAGTACTTCGCGGGCACCGTGAGCGAGAACTCGGCGCCGGCGCTCTCCTGGGCGGTGATGGCATCGAGGGCCGCCTGGAACTGCAGGCGGTTCAGGTGCGTCGTGCCGAACTCGAACATCCCGTCGAGCACATCGCTCACGCCCTTCTCGCCGGGCGGGGACGCGAGGTCCGAGTTGCTTCTCACCAGGCCGACCACCTGCACGGTGTCGCTCACCGACTCCGGCTGCACCACGAGCTTCAGGCCGTTCGGCAGCGTGGTGCTCCAGGGATGCAGCTGCGAGCGCGGCTCGGGCAGGCGCTTGAACGCCTGCGCGGCCCACGTCGGCAGCTTCACCGGCTTGGTCGGATTGGCGGCGAAGCTCTCCGGGCCCCCGAACCCCTTGCTGGTCACCGGCTTGCCCGAGCTCTGCGGGGTGAGCACGGCGGTGAAGGCATGCGCGGGGTTGAACACCCGGCGCGCCAGCGCGTCGACCTCGGCGGGCGTGACCGCCTCGATCGAGGCCTTGATCGCCTCGGGCGAGGACAGCCCATCGACGGTCAGCGCCCGCGACCAGGCGTCCGCCAGGCCATTGACGGAGTTCTTCGCGAACTCCAGCCGGGCGATGGCCTGGCGCTTGGCCGCCTGCACCAGTGCCGGATCCACCCCGTGCCGCGCCGCCGCGGCGAGGATCGCCTGCATGCGCTGCACCAGCGGCGCGGGTGCGCCGCCGCGCGGGAAGATACCCACCGCCGCGCCGAGACCGGCTTTGGGCAGCTGCTCGGCGAAGAACGTGCCGTAAAGCGCCGTGCCGTCCATTCCCATGCCGAACAGCGCCGCCCGCTCGGAGGCGAGCGCATCGCCGAGCACCAGCGCGGTGGCGTACTGGCGGCTGCGCGTGCCCGGCATGCGGTAGACGATGTACACCGAGCCGTAGGGGCTGTCTGTGGGCAGACGCAGCGTCTTGGCGCTCACCGGCCGGAAGTGATACGCGGGGCGCGGCGGCAGCGCATGGCGCGGGATGCCGCCGAAGAGGCGCTTGACCTGCGCCAGCGTCGCCGCGGGATCGACGTCGCCGGCGATCACCAGAATCGCGTTGTTCGGCGCGTACCAGGCGTCATGGAAGCGCTTGAGCATGGCGGCCGTGGTCGCGTTGAACGACGGCCGGGTGCCGAGCGGTGTGTGCGCATACGGCGTGCCGGCGAACAGGTGCGCGACCATCTCGGTATAGAACTTGAAGCTCGGGCTCGAGAGGTCATGCGCGACCTCCTGCTCGATCGCGCCGCGCTCGAGCGCCCACTGCTTCTGGGCCATGTCCACGCCGCGCATGCGGATCGAGGCGATGTGCAGCGCGACGCCGAGATCCTGCGCCGGCACGACGAAGAAGTACTTGGTGACGCTGTTGGCCGTCTCGGCGTCGAACGCCCCGCCCATGTTGGCGGTCACGGCGGCCAGCTGATTGGCGGTAAGTCCGGGGCTGCCGCGGAACATCATGTGCTCGGTCGCGTGCGCCATGCCCGGAAAGCCCGCCGGCGCCTCGTCGGAGCCGACAAGATAGTTCGTCTGCACCGACACCACGGGCGCGAGCGGATCGCGCACGATCACGACCCTGAGCCCATTGCCGAGCGTCGCCCGGGTCACCGAGGTCGCCCCGCTTGCCAGCGCCGGCCCGGCGGCGAGCACGGCGGCGCACAGCGCCCAGCGCATCATCGATCTCAACTTCATGCTATCTACCCCAGCTGCCCCGGACCCTTGCGGGCGGGCGCGCAAATCGAACCCGAAATGCCCGCGTCGCCTGACGCACGCCGGACGCGTGCGCGGCCTGCCGGGCTGCACCGTGGAAGAAGGCCCCATCATACGCGTCGCCGCGTCCGGCCGCGCGCGCGCTGGCGCGGCGCAGCGCGCCTTTCCGGTCATGCTCTGACTCGCGCGCCCTTGCTCAGTTCAATCCCAGGGACGGATGAGGCAAGCGCTGCAGCGCGCGCCTCCCGCGCGGCGAGGGTCGCCAGAAGCACGTAACACACCGGGTTGGCGGCGAGCAGCGCGCCGAACAGCGCCCCATTGCCGGCGTGCTGCGCGGTTGAATTGCCCCGCCATGAACAGCACGATACCGACCGCCGCAAGCGGCCACAGGCCCGATGGCGCAACGCGGCAGCGACCGAGCGTGCAGCAGGCGACGGCCGCTTCCGTCGCCGTCGCGAGGCCCAACGCCAGCGGCAATATCAGAGTGCGGTTCGGACCGTGACCGCTCACCCGCTCCAGCCCCAGCGCGGGACGAAGCGCCCAATGAAGGCGGGCATCTGCCCGGCGCTGAGCCAGGGAAAGGCCTCGGGCTGCCGCGGCACGTAGGCCAGACGCTGCGCGACCCGATCCGTCAGTCGCAGCGCCGGCTCGCCGAGCACTTCGGCGTGCCCGCTGTCCGGTACCAGCAGCCCCATCGAGGCGCGGACCGGGCGGATGGATTACAATGCGCCCCGGTGCCATTGGCCGGCCCGCTCGCCGATCGAACGCACGGAACGAAGAACATCCAACATCACATTGAGCGCGGGGGACGCGCACGGCAGCCTCCGCACGCTACGCTCGCCTGACACAGGAGATGGACGATGGCATTGACCCGACAGGTTGTCTCAACGCTGAACAACGACGGCACGGACGTGATGGGGCCGAACATCCTCGCCTTCCACTACCCCGATCAGAATCTCGTCTCCGGGAGTCTGCTCACCGTCGAGGCCAATCATTTCGCGGTGCTGAAGTCGCGCGGCGCGGTGCTCGGGGTGTATGACACCGGGCAATACCCCATTCAGACGCCCGACAAGCCGCTGCTCGGCAGCTTCGTGACGGGGTTCTTCGGCGGCCAGTCGCCGTGGCAGTACGAGGTGCTGTACGTCAACCGCGCCAAGCTCCTGGTGCGCAGCGCCGGGCTCGCCACTTCGGCCGAGATGGCCGAGATGCAGTACCAGGTCGAGTACTACGTGCACGTCGACACCAAGGAGGACGCCCTGAAGCTGATCACGCACATGCCCTTCGCCAAGCACTTCATCGGCACCGACGAGGTGGCGGCCTACGCGGGGCCCGTGGTCGAGCAGGCGATCAATCAGGTCGTGCAGGTGACGCCGATGGAGAAGGTCAACGAGCACATCCACCAGATCGTGGAGCTCGTCAAGGAGCACCTCGCGACCTTCCTCGGGGTCTACGGCGTGACACTGAATGACGCCAAGGTGCTGATCCTGCCCAAGGACGAGCGCATGCGCGAGCTGATCTCGCTGCGCGCCTTCGGCCTCTCGGAGATCGAAGCGGTGCGCTACTACGTTGCGCTCAAGATGGCCGAGAAAGGCCTCGTCTCGGCGCCGAACGCCGCGGTCGGCGAGCCGTTCTTTATCGGCGGGGCGACCATGGGCACCTTCCCCGTGAGCGGCGCGCTGCAGCCGGCCGGCGGAAGCACGAAGTCCGGCAGCTGATCCGCATCGAGCGTGCTGCCCGCCTCACGGCGGGCAGCACGCTCCCCTGGAGCCTCCTATGGAACTGAAAACCACCGCCAATCCCATCGACTCGGCAGGCCCGGTCAAACAGGTTCTGTCCAACCTGTTCTACGGCTGGGGCTACAACTTCTACCGCCGCGAGAATCAGCTGCGCGCCGACGACCTGCTGATCCGCAGCAAGCTGAGCGAGCTGCTCGGTGAGAGCCGCGCGCATGCGCAGGCGCTC
>JAKCEJ010000248.1 GCA_021838065.1 Pseudomonadota bacterium | reverse complement strand
ATCTAATTGCCCTGCCGGCGCTGCAGCCCGGCAGCAGCATCATGCCGGGCAAGGTCAACCCGGTGATCCCGGAGGCGACCGCCATGGTGTGCGCGCAGGTGATCGGCCACGATGCCACCATCACCGTGGCCGGCCAGTCGGGCAATTTCCAGCTCAATGTCATGCTGCCGGTCATTGCCTACAACCTGCTCGAGAGCACCCGTCTGCTCGCCAACGTCGCGCGGCTGCTCGGCGCCCGGGCGATCGCCGGCTTCACGGTCAATCCGGCGCGTCTCGCCGAGGCGCTCGAGCGCAATCCCATTCTGGTGACGGCGCTGAACCCGGTGATCGGCTACGAGAAGGGCGCAGCGATCGCCAAGAAGGCCTATGCCGAGGGACGTCCGATCCGCGAGATGGCCGAGAAGATGACCGGTCTGTCCCGCGAGGACCTCGAGCGGCTGCTCGATCCGCAGGAGCTCACCCGCGGGGGCATCAAGGGCGGTGCGGGCGGCGGTGGTTGAGGGCAGCGGCAGTGCGCGTTCGGCGCCTCGGCTCGAAGGAGCCGTGACGCTGGCGAGGATCGAGGCGCGCCTCGCCGGCAGCCGGCCGCGCCACGGGCTCGAGGACTGGCTGGTGCCGGGCCAGAGTCTCGAGCGTAGCCGTGAGCTGCGCCGCTACTTTCCCGTCGACCCGGCGCCCGCGGCGGTGCTGGTGCCTCTGGTGGATCATCCGCAGGGACCCACGGTGCTGCTGACCCGTCGCGGGCGCGACCTGCGCAATCACGCTGGGCAGGTCAGCTTCCCGGGCGGGCAGATCGAGGCCGAGGACGCGGATCCGGCGGCCGCGGCGCTGCGCGAGGCGCACGAGGAGATCGGGCTCGAGGCTCGCTATGTGAGCGTGATCGGCTACCTGCCCGACCATGTGGTCGTCAGCGGCTTTCGGGTGACGCCGGTGGTCGCCCGCATCGCCCCGGGGTTCGAGCTGCATATCCAGCGCCAGGAGGTGGACGAGGTGTTCGAGGCGCCCCTCGCCTATGTGTTCGATGCGCGCAATCAGCGGCCGCGGCGGCACCGCTTCCGCGGCACCCGCGTCGAGATCGAACTGCCGGATATCCGCTACGGGGAGCACAACATCTGGGGCGCCACGGCCGGAATGCTCGTGACGCTCCAGCGGCTGTGCTGCGGCGAGCTCGGCGATGGACCGCCCTGAGCCGGCCGCGGCGCTCGCGGCGCTGCTCGCGCTCATGGCGCGCCTGCGCGACCCCGAGGGCGGCTGTCCCTGGGATCGGGCGCAGGACTTCCGCACCATCGCCCCGTACACCATCGAGGAGGCCTATGAGGTCCGCGACGCCATCGAGCGGGACGATGCGCCGAAGCTGCGCGAGGAGCTCGGCGATCTGCTCTTTCAGGTCGTCTTCCACGCGCGCATGGCCGAGGAGCGCGGCTGGTTTGATTTTGCCGACGTGGCGGCGGGAATTCACGAGAAGCTCGTGCGCCGCCACCCGCACGTGTTCGGCGCCGGCGCGCCGCGGGCCGAGGAGCCGCAGCTACCCCAGGCGTCCTCGGGGGGGCTGGCCCGCCATGAGTCCGGCACGCCCCTGAACGAGGCCGAGCAGTCCCTGCAGTGGGACGAGATCAAGGCGCGCGAGCGCACTGCCTCGGGCGCCTCGGACCGCAGCACGCTCGCGGACGTGCCGCTGGGGCTGCCGGCGCTGCTGCGGGCGAGCAAGCTCGGCCGGCGCGCCGCGCGGGTGGGCTTTGACTGGCAGCGGCCCGAGGAGGTGCGCGCCAAGGTGCTCGAGGAGCTCGGCGAACTCGACGCGGCGCTCGCGGCGAGCGGCGGGGTGGCCGATGCGCACGGCGTCGAGGAATTCGGCGATGTGCTGTTTGCGCTCGTGAACTGGAGCCGCCACCTGGGGATCGATGCCGAGGAGGCGCTGCGCCGGGCCAGCGACAAGTTCGAGCGGCGCTTCCGGCGCATGGAGCGGCTGGCCGGCGAGCGAGGATTGGCGCCCGCGGCGCTCGGTGCGGAAGCGTGGGATGCCCTGTGGCGCGAGGCCAAAGCGTCGGATTGAGGGCGCGCGCAGGCGCCTGCGGCGTATTCAGCGCCGATTCACGGGTGGTAGTCTAGGGTGCCGGACGCCGAGTCGGCCTCCCTTGGGCGGTGGCCGGCATCGGAACAGATGCTCCAAGTGCGACCATTGAAAAAAACAAGCGTGCGCCTGGCGATCGTGACGGCGGCGTTGATCGCGGCCGGCCCCTGGCCGGCTCGGGCGCAAGCCCCCCCGGCGCGCGCCGCACGCACCGGGGCCGTTGCGCAGGTGCGCCTCTCGATGGCTCAGGCCGTCCGGATGGTCGAGCGGCGATTCAAGGCGCGCGTGGTGCGGGCCGAGACGCGCAAGGACGGGGGCCGCACGGTGTACGTGCTGCGGCTGCTCGATGAGTCCGGCCGGGTGTTCACCGTGCGGGTCGACGCCGCGAGCGGCCAGATCCTCTGAAGCTGCCTCGGGAGGGGTCATGCGGGCATTGGTGGTTGAAGATGAGACGGCGCTGCGCGAGAGCCTGAAAGCCCAGCTCGCCGAGGCCGGCTTCACCGTCGATGTGGCCCAGGACGGCCAGGACGGACTCTTTGCGGGCCTGGAATACCCACTCGATGTGGCGGTGATCGACCTCGGCCTGCCGAAGCTCTCGGGGCTGGAGGTGATCCGCAAGCTGCGCGCCGCGGACAAGACCTATCCGATTCTCATCCTCACCGCGCGCGACAACTGGCAGGACAAGGTCGAGGGGCTGCAGGCCGGGGCCGACGATTACGTCTCCAAGCCCTTTCACTTCGAGGAGCTGCTCGCGCGATTGCAGGCGCTGCTGCGCCGCGCCGGCGGCTGGGCGAGTCCGGAGCTCAAGTGCGGCCCGGTCACCCTCGACACGCGCGCCCAGACCGTCGCCGTCGATGGCGCGGCCGTGGAGCTCACCACCTTCGAGTACCGCATACTCGAGCACCTGATGCTGCGGGCGGGCGAGGTGATCTCCAAGGCCGAGCTCACCGAGCGGCTCTACGATCAGGACTTCGAGCGCGACAGCAACGTCATCGAAGTGCTGGTCGGCCGGCTGCGCCGCAAGCTCGATCCGCACGATCGGCTGAAGCCCATCGAGACGCTGCGCGGGCGCGGCTACCGCTTCTCGCTGGCGCGGCAGGCGACTGTCTAGGCGCTGCGCGCGGGGACGACGTGCACTCACTCAGCCAACGGCTGCTGTTGTCGGTGGCGGTGCCCCTGGTGCTGTTCTTCGGCTTCATGACGTGGGTGCTCGATCACGGCTTTCGCACCCTCTCGGATCACTCGCTGCACGAGCTGCTCGACTCGCAGATCATCGCGCTCATCGCCGCCGCCGAGCACGAGAAGGGCGGCGGGTATGGCGCGCCGCTGACCGCTCTCGACTCGCGCTTCGCGACGCCGCGCTCGGGCTTGTACGCCGAGATCCGCTCGGCCCATCATCAGTGGCGCTCGCCCTCGACGGTCGGCGCGCAGGTCGATTTCGGGCCGCTGCTCACGCAGGGCGCGCGCACCTTCTTCCACACGATGGCCGGGCACAGCCGCCTCGCCGTCGAGAGCCGCGGCGTGGCGTTCGCCGATAACCCCGGCGATGGGGGCCCAGTGACCTTCAGCGTCGCGGTGAGCCTGACGCCCTACGAGGAGCAGCTGTGGGAATTCCGCCGCCGCATGGTGCTGTGGTTCAGCGCCCTGATGCTGCTGCTGCTGGCGACGCTCGCGGTGCTGCTGCGCGCGGTGCTTGCCCCGGTGCGCCGGCTGGAGCGCGAGATCCACGAGGTCGAGGAGGGCCGCAGCGAGGTGCTCGGCGCCGGTTATCCGCGCGAGCTGAAGGGCGTGGCGCGCCATCTCAATGCGCTGCTCATCGGCGAGCGCAAGCGGGTCGCGCGCTACCGCGACACCCTCGGCAATCTTGCGCACAGCCTGAAGACGCCGCTGGCCGTCATGCGCACGGCGCTGCCGGCCGCGGGCGATGCGCCGAGCGCGATCGGCCAGGAAATCGACCGCATGAGCGACATCATCGAGCATCAGCTGAAGCGCGCGGCCGCCTCGGGCGGGGCGCTGCTCGGACAGGCGCCCGTTGCGGTGGCGCCGGTGGCGGCCGATCTGCGCGCGGCGCTGCTGAAGGTCTATCGCCACAAGGATCTCTCGCTCGAGCTTGCCGTCCAGCCCGACAGTCAGTTCGTGGGCGACCGCGCCGACCTGATGGAGATGCTCGGCAACCTCCTGGAGAACGCGTGCAAGTGGTGCCATCAGCGTGTGCGAATGACCGTGAGGGTCGATCCCGATGCGGCCGTTCACGAGAACATGACAGTGACCGTGGAGGATGACGGCCCGGGGATCTCCGAGGAGAACCGCGCACGCGTGCTCGAGCGCGGTGTGAGGACCGATGAGACCGTCCCCGGTCACGGGCTGGGGCTCGCCATGGTGCGCGAGACGGTCGAGCTCTACGGCGGCCGCCTCGCGGTGGACACCTCGCCGCTCGGCGGGGCGCGCTTCGAGGTGCGCCTGCCGGGCCGAACTTAAGTCCAGCTCCGGCTCCGGTGCGCGCGGTCCGCACAACTGCGGATTGCCGGGGGTGCAGCGGATCGGCGAAGTTGTTCCTCTTGCGGCTCAGCCCGCGTCGCGGACGGCTCTCCTCTGCGCGTACGCGGCGTCGCGCAGAGGAGCGCACTTGAATAA
>JAKCEJ010000247.1 GCA_021838065.1 Pseudomonadota bacterium | reverse complement strand
TGGCGCTGAGCGGGCGCTGGGTGTTGACCCGGTGCGAGTAGATCTGCAGACACGTGTCCTTGCGCGGAAAGCGCTGCTCCTTCTGGGCGAGGCCGAGCTCCTGGCGCAGCGCATCGAGCAGATCTGCCGCATCGCCGCGGTCGAGCACGGTGAACTGCGGATCGAGCCGCAGCGCGGCCGCGTAATGGCGCAGCAGCCGGTTGCCGACGGCGTGGAACGTGCCGCTCCAGGTGAGACGCTCGTGAATCGCTCCGCCGGAGGCCGTGCGCACCAGATCGGCGGCCCGGCGGCGCATCTCGGCGGCGGCGCGCCGCGTGAACGTCAGCATCAGGATGCGCGCCGGATCGACGCCGTGCAGAACCAGGTGCGCCACCCGGTGCGCCAGCGTGTTGGTCTTGCCGGTGCCCGCTCCGGCCACGACCAGCAGCGGACCGCACCGCACGCCTCCCCCGGCCACAGGCTCGCCGAAGGACGCCGCCCGGCGCTGCGGCTCGTTGAGCCGGGCAAGATGGGACACGCTCGACATGAGTGCGGGAACTATACGGAATCCGCCCTGGCGCCGCCATGAATCGCGCGCACGGGCCGGCGCACATCCAGTGGGCGATGCGGCCGGCTACTGGATGAGAGCGGCGGCGGTGGGGCCGCAAGCCGCAACATCGCCTGCGAGGTCGGCGCCGCACTCGATGAGACGGGCGCGGATGTCCGCCTCCACAGCCTGAAAGTCGACCGCCGCGTCCGTCTCATCGCGGCGTGGCGTGCGCGCATCGCTGAAGTCCACGGCCAGCCCGCTGTCGGTGAGAATCCGCGCGCTCACCCCGGCGCGGTACGGAGCCGACTCGCCGAGCCGGTCCACATCGAGCAGCACATCGGCCGCGGGAGCGGCCGCGGCCTGCGAGAGCAGATACACCGCGATGAACGCCTGATAGGACCGCTCGTCGCTCCACGGCGAGAGCGCCGCGTGCAGCGCCTGCAGCTGGCGCTTGAAGCCTCGGGCCCGGCGCGGCGCCCGCGGCAGGCCGAGGCTCGCGGCGAGCCGCCCGGGGGGCGAGTCCGCCTCGGCGAGCGCCAGAATGAGGAAGTGGCACAGCTCGAAGTACGGCTCCGCCCCGCTCTCCCGGTAGCTGCGGCAGGACAACCACTGCTGCCGCGCGTCGCGCCGCAGCACGATGTGATAGCCGCCGAGTGCCGCCTTCAGCGCCGCGGCCCGGCCGAGCGAGCGCGAGAACCCCAGCACCGGCGCAGCGCCGCGGCCTCGGGCGTGATCGAGCAGCCGCGCCAGATACGCGATCTCGCGCCGCGCCCCGTCGCGGGGGAAGTAGCTCGCCACGGCGAAAGTCTCGCGATAGCCGGGCACGCCCCGTAAGAACCGGCGCAACAGGGGTTCGTACTCGGCGCGGTAGGGCGACTCGAGAGGCGGATGACGGGAGTCCCAGCCGTGCGCGGTGTCGCGCTCGAGACGTTTCGGCGAGACGTGCGCCAGACGTTCGCCGAACGGTTCATAGAAGCACAGGGTCTGCGGCAGCGCCCGGAAGCGGCTCCACACGTACGTGCTGGCGCACCGCCAGCCCGCATGCAGGAATACGGCTGGAAATTCGTTGCTTCGGCTGGACAAGGGACCCGAATGACTCCTCGCGATGAATCCGCCACTCACCCTCAGTCTAAACTCGGGCGTCGCCGGCGCTCAAGCGCCGCGCCCGCCGCGTCGCGCCTGCCCGCCCGCGGTGCTAGGCTGCCGTGATGAAGCCGTCGAAACAGACTGAGCATTACCGCGGCCGCATCATCTCGGTCACGACCGACGAGGTGCGACTGCCGAACGGACATTTGGCGAGCCTCGAGGTGGTCCATCATCCCGGCGGCGCCGTGGCGGCGGCCATCGATACCGATGAGCGTGTGTGCCTGCTGCGCCAGTACCGTTACGTGGCCGGCGGCTGGCTGTGGGAGCTGCCGGCCGGCAAGCTCGAGCCCGGCGAACCGCCGCTCCTCACCGCGCAGCGGGAACTCATCGAGGAGGCCGGCGTGCGCGCCGCAACCTGGCGCAGTCTCGGCTCCTACCTGAGCTCCCCGGGGGTGTTCAGCGAGGTGCTGCACCTGTTTCTCGCGACCGACCTCGAGACGGCCGCCGTCGCGCACGAGCAGTCCGAGGTCATCGAGGTGCATTGGGTTGCCTTCGCCGAGGCCTGCCAGTGGGCCGAAAGCGGCGAGATCCGCGACGGCAAGACCGCCCTCGGCCTGCTGCGCGCGCGTCACATGATCTCGGCGGACGGCTCGAGCGCCTCACCGCGATAGACCGCCTCCAGCCACGAGGCGATGCGCTCGCAGGGGCGGCCGATCCAGTCGAACCGCTGCGGCAGTTCCAGCGAGTGCAGCCCGTCAATGGCGCGCACGAAGGCGCGGCGCAGCGCGAGGCGGCTCTTGAATGCCTTCGCCAGAGTCGAGGCGGATGCCGGGGTCTTCACCGTCGCGCTCAGCACCTGCGGCGCGGTGGCCTCGGTGAACGAGTGCGCGTGCGCATACGCGGAGGCCTCGATGTGGTCCTTGATCGCGTGGATCCGCTCGGCGTCCGCAAGGCGGCGGCTGTGCACCGCGTAATTGTTGGTCTGAAAGCGGAAATCCTGTGCGCGCGCCTCGCCGAGCACGTACTCGGGAACGCACCCGGGCGGCACGAACGTCCAGCTCGCCGTGCCGATGCGAAACAGCGGCGTCACGAACGCGTCGCAGCCGCGCGCGCGCTCCTCGATCGCCCGCGCCAGATCGGGCGCGAAAAAATCGTCGTCGTCGTGCGGGTAGAGGTAGAACTGCGCGCGGCGCGAGAGCTCGGCAACCTCCTCCATCTGATCGTATGCGTAACGGCCGGCGCCGCTCACCGCCGCAAGGTTGGCCGTGCTCAGGCGAACCAGCAGCGCGCGAAACGTGAAGAAATCGGTGCGAAAGCGCGCGTTCCAGGCGCCGATCAGCGTCTCGATGCGCGGCGGGAAGCCGGGTATCGGGTGATCCGGCACATAGCGGGCCGGATCGATCGGCACGCCGCGGCGGTGGTCATGCGAGAGGGCCTGCCAGTCGGGCGACTGGCGGCGCAGAAATACGATGGGACTCATCGCTCGCACAATAGCCGCGCCCGGCGCGGATTGCACCCCGTTGCGCCGCTTCAGGCCAGCCGCTCGATGTGTGCCCGCTTGCGCGCGTTCGTGTAGCGGTAGAAGCGGCGCAGCTCCGCGAGCACTTCGACCTCGAGCTGCCGCCCACGCCGCGACTGCCGTCCGGACGCCCTGGCGCCACCCTCAATGCACCGTTGGCGTGCGCCGGGGCCGGTCGGCCGGCCTTTCGGCACCGGCTGCCACACCGCGGCGGAGTTGCGGTGGCCAGCGAGATGACACCCAGTCCCACGACCTCTAAGGTGAAGCGCATAGCGCGTGCCGTCACGCGGATGCGCATACCGCACCCTCTCATTCCCGCGCAGAGGAACGCGCGCATCATGTTAGCGTGCTAGTCAGCCCTGGCTCTGGAAGAGGGGCAGAATCAGCGCAGTCAAGGGCACCAGACGGCGGTTTGCGCGATCTCCGCCCGATGTGACGTGCGTGCCTGACGAAGTGCAATCAAGGCTTGAGCACCGATCAGCCACCCGAGTCGCACACCGCACCTCATCCATCCGACAGACCATCGCACTGCCGCTCGCCTGTTGTATGCAGAACTGAACGATTCTCCACGACGGGCCGGCTGTCTCGGCGCCGTTGCGCGCGGTTGAAGCGGCGCGGGAGTCAACTTTGATGCGCTGCCGAGCCGCGCTGGAACTCAAAATCAGCGCAGCGCTGGCCCTTTATTGCGCCAACAGGCCACGCTAGATTCTCACGCTGGACAGATGTGGTAGTAGCGTAAACAAAAGCAATGGATGCCTCGATCCGAGACCCCGAACCCCTGTGCGGGTCGCCGTGGAGACAGGTGTTCACGGCCCTGCCGCACCTGGCGCACAGCCGGCAGCGTGCTCGCCGGCACCGCCGGTGGCACTGCCGTCGTATGCGCCAGATCCCGGCGTCTGTCCGCTCGCAGACCTTTCCCATATTGCGCCGCGGAAGGCGCGGCAGCGGAATCTCCGTGCCACCGCTCCTCACTCCATGACGCGGATCACACATGAGCTGCGGATTCAGCGACTTCGACTTCATCCTCGGTCAATGGCGAGTCCGGCATCGGCAGCTCAAGAGACCGCTGGCGCACTGCACGAGCTGGCAGGAATTCGTCGGCCGGAGCGAGGCGCGCAAGATCCTCGGCGGATTCGGCGTCATGGACGAGAATGTTCTCTTCGAGCCAAGAGGGACCTACCGCTGTGCTTCGCTTCGCACCTTCGATGTGGCGACGGATTGCTGGTCTGTCTGGTGGTATGACGGCCGAACCCCAGCGCGCCTCGAGCCGCCGGTCACTGGAAAGTTTGACGATGGCATCGGCGTATTCCTCGGTGAATGCACAATCGAGGGAGCACCGGCGCGCGTGCGCTACCTGTGGAACCGCCAGGACGACGCGCCGCGCTGTGAACAGGCATTCTCCCTGAACAATGGCCAGACCTGGGAGACGAACTGGACCATGGAATTTCGCAGAGTCTGCTGAGCGCCTGCGCAGCTGAGTCAACCGAATGGGCCCCCGAAGGGGCCCATTGCAAGGGAAACAAACGGTCAATCTCAGTCCATGTCGTAGGTGAACCCGACCGTCATGAACCGGCCCAC
>JAKCEJ010000246.1 GCA_021838065.1 Pseudomonadota bacterium | reverse complement strand
GCCGATCGCGGTCGGTCTGGCGCTCGCCTCGCAGCTTCAGGCCAGCAGCGACGTCACGGTCTGCTTCTTCGGCGATGGGGCCGTGGCGGAGGGCGAGTTCCATGAATCGCTCAATCTCGCCTCCCTTTGGACGCTGCCGGTTCTGTTCATCTGTGAGAACAACCTGTATGCCATGGGCACCGCATTGCAACGGGCCCAGGCTGAGACCAACGTCGCGGCCAAGGCCGCCGCATACCGCATCGAGGCCCAGGCCGTCGACGGTATGGATGTGCTCGCGGTCGAATCCGCAGTCCACGATGCGGTCGCGAAGATGCGCCAGAGCCGCGCACCGGCTCTGCTCGAGATGCGTACCTACCGCTTCCGCGCCCATTCCATGTTCGATCCTCAACTCTATCGCGACAGGGCGGAAGTCGAAGCCTGGCAGAAAAAGGATCCGATCGTCACGCTGAGTGCGCGTCTGCGCTCGGCCGGTCTGATGAGTGAGGACGACTATCGAGGCCTCGAGCGCGAGGCCATGGGTGAACTCGACGCCGCCGTGCAGTTCGCCGAAAGCGCCCCGTGGGAGCCGGTGTCGGATCTCGAGCGGTTTGTCTATGCCGAACGTACCGCCTGAACCCGAGCGCACGATCGCCTATCGCGACGCGGTCCGCGAGGCGCTGCGCTGCGCTCTGAAAGCCGATCCCCGCGTCTTTCTCATGGGCGAGGACGTCGGCCGCTACGGCGGGAGTTACGCGGTCAGCAAGGGACTGCTCGAGGAGTTCGGGCCCGAGCGCATTCGCGACACGCCACTCTCGGAGTCCGCGTTCGTCGGTGCCGGCATCGGTGCCGCACTCGGCGGGATGCGCCCCATCGTGGAAATCATGACAGTGAACTTCAGCCTGCTCGCCCTCGATCAGATCGTGAACAACGCCGCGACCCTCTCGCACATGTCCGGCGGCCAGCTGAATGTTCCGCTCGTCATCCGTCTGGCGACGGGCGCCGGCCGACAGCTCGCCGCGCAGCACTCGCACAGTCTGGAGGGGTGGTATGCACACATCCCGGGACTGAGGATCGCGGTGCCTGCGACACTCGAGGACGCGCGCTTCATGCTCGAGGCGGCACTCGCCTGTCCGGACCCCGTCCTGCTGTTCGAGCACCTGTATCTGTACAACCTCGAAGGCGCTCTCGCGCCGGGCGTCCGCCAGGTCGATCTGGATCATGCGGCGGTCCGCCGGCCGGGACGGGACGTCACGCTCATCACCTACGGGTGGAGCCTGTACAAGTGTCTCGAGGCCGCTGAGACCCTGGCCGGGGACGGCATCGAGGCCGAGGTGATCGATCTGCGCACGCTGCGCCCGCTCGATGAAGCGACCTTCATTGCGAGCGTGCGTCGCACCCGCCGCGCGGTGGTGGTCGACGAGGGATGGCGCAGCGGCAGCCTGTCGGCCGAAATCATCAGCCGCATCAGCGAACAGGCCTTCTATGACCTCGATGCGCCACCGGCACGGGTGTGTACCGCAGAAGTGCCGGTCCCCTATGCGAAGCATCTCGAAGAGGCCGCGCTACCGAGCGCCGCGCGCATCGTGACCGCAGTTCGCGCCCTGCTTGCGCGCGGCGGGAGCGGCTGATGGACACCGAATTCGTGCTGCCCTCCCTCGGCGCGGACATGGAAGGCGCGACCCTCACGCAATGGCTGAAGCAGCCCGGCGATCGGGTTCGCCGCGGCGAGCCGCTCGCGACCGTCGAGACCACCAAGGGACTGATCGACATCGAATCCTACGACGACGGTCAGATGCTGGAGCACCTCGTGCCGCCGGGCACGCATGTGCCGGTCGGACGTCCCCTAGCCCGCCTGGACGTCGACCCGGGTGCCCATGCCGCGCCAGCTCCGCCGGGCGCACCGGGCATCGCTCCCGGAGCCCTTCCGCCGGCGCCCGCCGCCTCGGCGCCCGTTGCGCCGGCGCCCGGCGAGGGGCGCTCGAGCCGCACCCGGATGTCTCCGGCGGCCCGGCGGCGTGCCCATGAACTCGGTGTACCGCTCGAGTCGCTCGAGCACGCCGCCGCCGGGGGCATCGTCCACATCGCCGAGGTCGAGAAGCTCGCGGCGCGCGCCCCAGCTGGCGACGCGCGGACCGCGATGCGCGCCACCATCGGGGCAACCATGGCGCGCTCGAAACGGGAGATCCCGCACTACTATCTTGGGCACCGCGTCGACTTCACGCCGGCACGCGAATGGGTGAGTCGGTACAACGCGGAGCGCACCGTGAAAGACCAGCTCCTCGAGGGGGTGCTGATCGTGAAGGCCGTGGCGCTCGCAGCGGCTCGCCTCGAGGGCTTCAACGGCACGTTCCAGGACGGTCAATTCCATCCGTCCGCCGCCGTGCACCTCGGAACCGCGATCGCCATACGGGGCGGCGGGCTCGTCGCACCGGCGCTCCTCGATGCGCACCAGAAGGATCTGCCCACCCTGATGCGTGAGTTCAGTGCACTGGTCGCGCGGGTGCGCGCCGGGCACCTGCGCTCCGGGGAGTTCTCCGCCGCCACCCTCACCCTGACGAGCCTGGGCACCGAGGGGGTCGATATCCTCTACCCCATCATCAACCCGCCGCAGGTTGCCATCGTCGGTGCCGGGGAGGTCCGCGATCATCCCTGGGTCGAGAACGGGCAGCTCACCGTGCGGGCAGTGCTGACACTGACCCTCGCCGCCGATCACAGAGTCACTGACGGTCGCTCCGGCGCCCGCTTCCTGCGCGCGGTCGCCGACCTGCTCGCCCATCCGCAGTCCCTCTGATCCGAGGAGCCCACGGCCATGGACCGAAACGAGATTCATACCAGACTGCTCGCGCTGCTCACCGGCGTCGCACCGGACATCGATCCGGCGAGCGTCGATCCGGCGCGCAACCTGCGCGATCAGTTCGATTTCGACTCGATGGATGCGTTGCACTTCGCCGTCGCGGTGAGCGAGGCGTTCGGCATCGAGATCACCGAGACCGACGCCGCGGCACTTGCGAATCTCGCCTCGGCGGAGCAATTCGTGCAACGGCGGCTCACTGGCGCACAGCGCGCCTGACCGACCTGCGCTGCGCCCCGAAGGGCGTCTTCGGAGCTCGGGCGCCGCGGCACTGATTCGAACTGCTCCTGCGATCGGCGTGACGCTGCCCGGCAACTGTCGCCCCCTCCGACTTCCCTCCGCACCGCGATCCCCCCGCCAGTCGGATGTCACATCCCGGCCGCCTCCGCCGGCCGAGCTGACCTGAACAGGATCCGCAGCCGCGTGTCGGCCACCTGCCGCCACCCCACCTTCGCCGTGTTCGTGCAACCAAGGTGACATCTGCACGAAACTGACACCGATCCTTCACCGGAGCGTCACATGGCGCTGCCTATAGTCGCGGCCATCGAGTCGCACCGACTCGCCCTCTCGTTCTTCAGACCAGACTCTCGGGGAAGATCGCCTTGAAAATAAATCACAAAGTCACGCTCGCCGTGATGATCGCGCTCGGCTCGCACGCACTCTGTGGCATGGCCCATGGCGCGGAAGCCCCGCAGCCCGCTCCGGCCGGGGCCGGCGCCGGCGATGCCGCGAACCTCAGCCCGGACGTGCTCCAGGAGGTCACCGTCACCGCCCAGCGGCGGCGTCAGTCCCTGCAGAGCGTGCCGATCACCATCCAGGCGATCACCGGTCAGCAGCTCAAGCAGCTGAACGTACAGACCATCGATCAGGTGGTGCAGTACCTGCCGAACGTCCAGCTCGCCTCAAACGGACCCGGCCAGGGCCAGATCTACATGCGCGGCCTCTCGGCCGGCAATGCCGGCAACCAGTCGAGCGCCACCATTGCACCGTTCCCCAACGTCGCGCTGTACCTGGATAACCAGGCGATGACCTTCCCCGGCCGCAACGCCGACATCTACTTCGTCGACATGAAACGCATCGAAGTGCTGGAAGGACCGCAAGGCACGCTGTTCGGCGGTGGCGCCGAAGCCGGCGCAGTACGCTACATCACCAACAAGCCCGTGCTGAACCGGACCTCCGGCGATGCCAGCGCGACTTACGGCGTCACGGCTCACGGCGATCCCAATGCCGCCGCCGACCTGGTCCTGAATCTGCCGCTGATCACCGATCGCCTCGCCGCCCGCTTCGTCATCTACGACGATCATCAGGGGGGATACATCACGAACGTCGCCAGCACCTTCACGCGCAGCAATAACGATGCCGGCAACCATTACTTCAACATCACCCCGGGCAGCAACGGACTGTGCCCGAACGGACTGCCCACCAAGACCGGCTACTGCGCCGTTCCCGGCAGTCCGGTCGCGAACAATTTCGCACTGGCGGGCCGCGCCACGAATCCGGTCGACTACACCGGCTTTCGCGCCTCGGCGCTGTACAAGATCAACGACGACTGGAACTTCCTGATCGAACAGATGTACCAGGACATGAACGCCCAAGGTCAGGATGTCCAGTACCCCACCGGGTCGGAGGGACAGTCACTCGGCCCGTGGGAGGCCACCCTGTTCACCCCCGCGTACGACAAAGACCGTCTGGAGAACACCGCCTGGACCCTCAAGGGTGACATCGATCACCTCTTCAAGGTCGTGTACACCGGCGGATACACGGTGCGCAACATCCATCAGCAGGAAGACTACTCAAACTACGCACGCAGCGCAGGCGGCGGATACTACCAGTGCTCGGGCGGCACCGGCTTCGGCTCCGGCACGACGCCCACCTGCTACTCCC
>JAKCEJ010000245.1 GCA_021838065.1 Pseudomonadota bacterium | reverse complement strand
TCGAGCTTAGGTATCCAGGGCGGCGGGCACGCTTCGAGCTTCGGCATTCAAGGCGGCGGCGCGGCATCAAGTCTCGGGATCCAGGGCGGTGGGAAGAAATGAGCCCTGTCTCCGGCATCGTCGGAACCGGTTGACCGCGGGTTAGCGCAACGCCGGCATTTCCTTTCGGGAAATGCCGGCGTTCTTGCATCTTGAGTCAAGTCAGCGGGTAATTTCGTCCCGCAGTGCCTTCCGCAATATCTTCCCCACGTTGCTCTTCGGCAGTTCCGTGCGGAAATAAACGTGCCTCGGCACTTTGTAGGCTGCGAGGGACTTGCGGCAGTGCTCGATGATGTTCTCGGCGGTGACCGAGGCATCCTTCAACACGACGAACAGCGCGACCACCTCGCCGGAATGCTCATCGGGCTGGGCAATTGCGGCGGCCTCGAGGACTCCGGGGTGCGTGACGACGATTTCCTCGACCTCGTTGGGGTACACGTTGAATCCTGACACCAGGATCATGTCTTTCTTGCGGTCCTGCAGGTACACGAATCCCTTCTGATCGATGTAACCGATGTCACCGGTGCGCAGCCATCCGTCCGGCAACAGCACCTTGGCGGTCTCGTCCGGCCGGTTCCAGTAGCCGCGCATCACCTGCGGCCCGCGCACGCATACCTCGCCGGACTCGCCGACTGGCAGGTCCTTGCCCGCGTCGTCCTTGACGGTCACCTCTGTCGAGGGAATCGGCAGACCCACCGAGCCGTTGAAGTCGTCATTGATGGGGTTGATGGACACCGCAGGGGAAGTCTCGGTGAGCCCCCAGGCCTGACTCAGGTTCTTGCCGGTGACTTCCTTCCAGCGCTGGGCGACGGCGGCCTGCACCGCCATGCCGCCACCCAAGGTGATTCGCAGATGGCTGAAGTCGACCTCGGCGAAGCCGGGCGTGTGCAGCAACGCGTTGAACAGCGTGTTGACGCCGCTGAAGAATCCGAACGGATGGCGCTTCATTTCCGCCACCAGCGATGGGAAGTCGCGCGCATTGATGATGAGGACGTTCTTCCACCCTAGGTAGGCGAACAGCAGGCAATTCGCCGTCAGCGCGAACACGTGATAGAGCGGGATGGCGGTGATCAGCGTGCCGGGCTCGCCCGTGAAGTTCCCGTCGATCCAGGCGAGCGCCTGCAGGAGATTGGCGCAGAGATTGCCGTGGCTGAGCATGGCGCCCTTGGCGACGCCGGTCGTGCCACCGGTGTACTGCAGAAAGGCCAGATCGTCCCCGCTCAGCGGCTCGGGGCGCCAACGCATGCCGCGGCCGGTGCGCAGCGCGGCACGCAGCGACATCGCCTGCGGTATGTGCCACGGCGGCACCTGCTTGCGGCGATGCCGCACGACGTAGTTGACGATCCAGGATTTCGGCGCGGGCAGAAAGTCCCCGACCGCCGTGACCAGAACGTGCTTGAGCCGGCTGTGCGGCGCGACTTCCTGCACGACGTGGGCGAAGTTCTCCAGCACCACGATCGCCAGCGCGCCGGAGTCCTCGAGCTGATGCGCCAGCTCGCGCGCCGTATAGAGCGGATTGGTGTTGACGACCACGAGGCCGGCGCGCAGCGCCCCGAACAGGACGACCGGATACTGCAGACAGTTGGGCAGCATGATGGCGATGCGATCGCCCTTGCCGAGGCCCACGGACTGCAGCCAGGCCGCGAATGCGCGGGTCAGCTCATCGAGCTCCCCGTAGCGAATCGTGGTCCGGAACTGCTCATAGGCCGGCAGGTCGCGATAGGCGGTGCAGGCATGATCCACGAGTTCCCCGAGCGTGCTCAGCCGCTTCGGATCGATCTCGGCCGGCACCCCCGGAGGATAGGACTTCAGCCAGATTCGGTTCATCGCGACGCCCCTTCTCATCTGTCTCAGGCGGTCTCGCCGCCTCCGCAGGGCGGTTGCGCGCCCGTGAGCGCGGCAGTGTAACGTGCGGCACCGGCCTGCGGAATCGGCCGCGGACGGCGCTCGGGGGGCGGGTTTCCCCTGTGCGGCAACTCACGGAAACCGGGACTCACGCCCCGTATGCTGCGCGCGATGACCGACCGGTCCGCCTCGCCGTGGAGAGCGTCTTTTGGGAAAATCGCGACAACCCACCCCATCCGACATGCCGAGGCATGAGCCGACCGACCGCGACATGCTGGAGCAGACCGTCTCGCTTGACGGTCCGGTGCCCGGCCGCCGCGAGTCCTATGGCCTCGAGCCGACTCCCATTCCTGAGGCCTGGATCCTTGACGGTGATCCGCGCGCCCGCGAGAAATCGCTGGCGCAGAGCACTGATGGCGCGGCCTCGGCGCACATGTGGGACTGCACCAGCGGGCGCTTCCAATGGGAATACCTTGCGGAAGAGATCGTTCACGTGCTGCAGGGATGCGCGATCATCGAGATCGCCGGTGTGAGCAAGCGCCTGCAGGCCGGCGAAACCCACGTGTTTCCGTCCGGCTCGCGCTTCCGCTGGACTGTGCCCGACTACGTGCGGACGGTGGTGTTCCGCCTGCGCCCCCCGGCGGGCGGCCCTCTCGGGCGCCGCCTGCAGGCGGCGCTCGGCCCGTCGTGGCGGAACCGGCGCACCCGGCCCGGCTGATCCGGCCGCAGCGGCCCCTTATTCCGCCGCGCTGCGCTGCAGAGGGCTGTTGCCGAGGAAAATCTCGATCTTGTCCCGATAGGTGCGCGAGAGCTTCAGCTCCTGCCCGCCATCGAGGGTCAGAAAGTACTCGCCGTTCATGTGCGCGCGCAGGCTCTTGACGTAGCGCAGATTCACGATGGTGGAGCGGTGTACCCGCTGAAACATCCGCGGATCGAGCACTTCCTCCAGCTCCTTCATCGTGCCGCGCAGGATGTGCGTATCGCCTTCCGCGTGCACGCACATGTAATCGCCCGCCGCATCGATCCACTGAATCGAGGCGACCGGCACGCGCGCGGTGTGCCTTCCCTGACGGATCGGCAGGATGTGCGGATGACCGGAGTCGATGGCATTGCTGCCGTGCTCGAGGATCGTCTCGAGCTCAAGCTCACCCGAGCCGGTGATCTCGGCCACGACCTCCATCAGCTTGTCGCGCTGATCGACCGCGTGGCGCGCCTGAAGATTCTGCCGGACCCGCTCGAGGGCCATCTCGACGCGACGCTCGTCCAGGGGCTTGAGCAGGTAGTCCAAGGCGCGCGCCTCGAATGCGCGCAGCGCGTACTGATCGAAGGCCGTGACGAAGACCACCAGCGGCGTGCTCTCCTTCGGCAGGCGCGCGAGCACTTCGAACCCGGACAGCATGGGCATCTGGATGTCCAGAAACACCACATCAGGCCGCTCCCGCTGGATCAAGGCGACCGCATCGCGGCCATTACCGCACTCGGCGATCACTTCGAAATCCGGCGTCTTGCGCAGCAACCGCTCGATGCCACGCCTCGAGAGCGCCTCGTCGTCGACGATGACGGTCTTGATCTTCATGAGTCTTTTGGACCGCGCGCCGCTTCAGGGGCGGCGGCACGCCGGCAAGCTTACCCTATCCGGGCGCTTGCAGGCGCTGCGCGTCAAGCGGCCGTCGAGGCCTGCAGGCGCGCGATCGGCAGCGGCCGCGCCAGGATCGATCCCTGCCCGAAATCGCACCCGACGGCCGTGAGCCAGCGCAGTACCTGCTGGGTTTCGATCCCCTGCGCGGCGCAATGGATGCCGAGCACCTTGACCGCCTGTACGATCGCCACCACCGTGGCCTGCGCGAGCTTGTCGCGCAGCGCGGCGGTGCTCAGGCGCGCATCGATCTTCACCAGCCGTACCGCCTTGGAGCGCAGCAGCGGCACCACCGCCGAGTCGAATGAGAATCCGTCGATCACCACGAAGCAGCCGAGGCGCTCGCAGCCACTGATGAACCGCTCCACAGACGCGCGCCGCTGGGTGCACAGCGGCTCGGCGATCTCGAAGCCGACGCTGTCCGGTGAGATGCCGCTGCGGCTGAAAGCAGCGCCGAGCTGCCGCAGAAACTGCTCATCCTCGAGCGTCGCAATGGACAGGTTGAGCGTGAAGCAGGTGGGCTCCAGCGTCCAATCCGGCCGGTGGCCGGCCATCCACGCGAGCAGCCCGTCCATCGCCAAGGTGTCGAGCACGGCCGGATCACGGTTCTGGCGCGCAGTCCCACGGGGCAGCACTTCGAAGCGGCGCATCCGACCGCCGCTGCGCAGTTTGACGAAGGGCAGCACCTCGAGCGTCACGGTGTCAGCGGCGCCCGCCGCAGTGGCCTCGGCGGGCTGCACCGCAGACGGCGGCGCCTGCAGCACCGGCAGTGCGGGGGTGGGCGGCACCGCGCTGGCCGCCGGAGCCGCCGGCGGGCTCGTTCCGGTGGCGGGCTCGAGCTCGAGCGACAGCTCGCCGCGCTCGAGAATCTCATTGACTGCCGCCGGCGCCAGATCGCGCCCGCCCTCGGGGCGCGCCGGCCGGCCCGCCGCTTTAGGCGATGGGCCGTCATCCGCGAGAGTGAGCACCAGGCTCGTAGGGTCGTGATCCACGCGCCGCGGCGCGGCCGGCCGAACCACGGCGGTGAGCTCGCGCACCAGCGCGTGCACCGTCGCATTGGCGATCCGGGACAGCAAGCCCTCGCCCGTGGCCTTGGTATCGGCGAGCACCATCACCAGACCGGTCAATGCCGCCTGCGGGGGCCGCACTGCGAGGAACACCGCGACGCGCCCGTCTTCCACGCGCTGCTCGAAGCTCTCGCTCATCTGCCCGGCACCGAACTGGTCCAGGGCATCGACCACCAGTGCATGC
>JAKCEJ010000244.1 GCA_021838065.1 Pseudomonadota bacterium | reverse complement strand
TCGGGCACGCTCGGGGTCGCCTCGTGCAGCACGCCGATGAGAAAGCCGGCGATCGCCAGCAGCAGCAGCAGGTGCAGCACCTTGCGCAGCGCATCCAGGCCGCGCCACACCCCGAGCAGAACCTTGCGCACGCTGGCCACGGGCGCGCCGCTCAGATCTTCTCTTCGATCCTGGCGGCCTTGCCCGAGCGCTCACGCAGATAGTAGAGCTTGGCGCGGCGCACCTGGCCGCGGCGCTTGACGCTGATGTCGCTGATCGCGGGGCTGTAGGTCTGGAAGACGCGCTCGACGCCCTCGCCGTGGGAGATCTTGCGCACCGTGAACGAGGAGTTCAGGCCCCGGTTGCTGCGCGCGATCACCACGCCCTCGTAGGCCTGCACGCGCTCGCGGTCGCCCTCGACCACCTTCACCTGCACGATCACCGTGTCGCCGGGCTTGAAGTCCGGGACCTTGCGGGTCATGCGCTCTTTCTCGAGTTGTTGAATGATATTGCTCATGGTCTCATCCTCGGTCATCCCCGTCCGCCTCTGCGGCCAGGAGTTCATTCAGTAACCGCTGCGCCTCGGGCGCCAGGCTGCGCCCCAGGAGCAGATCCGGGCGGCGCCGCCAGGTGCGCGAGACCGCCTGCGCGAGGCGCCAGCGCTCGATGTCGGCATGATGGCCCGACAGTAGCACCTTCGGCACCTCCAGGCCCTCGAACACTTCCGGCCGCGTGTAGTGCGGCCAGTCGAGCAGCCCGTGCGAAAAAGAGTCGCACTCGCTCGAGCGCTCGTCCCCGAGCACTCCGGGCAGCAGGCGCGCGAGCGCATCGATCACCGTCAACGCCGGCAGCTCCCCGCCCGAGAGCACATAATCCCCGATCGAGATCTCCCGATCGATGCCGAGCTCGATCACCCGCTCATCCAGGCCCTCGTAGCGACCCGCCACCAGCACCAGGCCCGGCAGCGCGGCCAGCTCCCGGGCCTGCGCCTGGGTGAAGCGCTCGCCCTGCGCCGAGAGGCACACCCTCGGACTGCCCGCCGGCAGCCGCGCCGCCGCCGCGCGGATGGCCGCGAGCATCGGCTCGGGCTTCAGCACCATCCCAGGTCCCCCGCCGTAGGGCCGGTCATCCACCGTGCGATGCGGATCGCGGGTGTGATCCCGCGGATCCTCCGTTCCCACCGCGAGCCGCCCGCTCTCGAGCGCGCGGCCCAGCACCCCGAACTCGAGCGCGCCGCGGATCATCTGCGGGAACAGCGTGACCACTTCGATCTTCATGGAACGCTCATCCGCGCACCGCCCGCGCCGGCGGCTATTCCAGCTCAGCCGGCCAATCCACCCGCACCCGGCGCGCCGCGAGGTCGACCTCGAGCAGATGGCTCGGGTCGGCCAGCACCCAGTGCTCCCGCTTCGTACCGGGCGCGCCGGTGGCCTGCGGCTCACCGCGATCCTCAACCACCATGACGGCCCCCGCGGGCGCGTCGACGAAATACGCCACCGTGCCGAGCGCGCGGCCCTCGGTGTTCTCAACCGCGCAGCCGATCAGGTCCGCGCAGTAGTACTGGCGCGCGCCGACCGGCGGCAGCGCGCTGCGCTCGACCTCGATCGTCGCGCCGGTAAGCCGGGCCGCCGCGTCGCGATCCTCGATGCCCTCGAGCCGCGCCACCAGCCGCTCACCATGCAACCGGCCCTCGAGCAGCCGCGCCGGCTGCCGCTCGCCCGCCGGGCGGCGCAGCTGCCACTCGGCGTACTGCAGCAGCGCCTCGGGCGGATCCGTGTAGGTCGACACGTGCACCCACCCGGCCAGCCCGAACGGCGCCCCGATGCGCCCGAGCTCGACCCAGGGGGATCGGGTGTTCAAGGCAGGCCCCGCGGCCGCCGGAGTCAGGCCGTCGCCTGCTTCCGGTAGGACGCCACCAGCGAGCGCACGCGCTCGGAAGGCTGCGCACCCTGCCCCACCCAGTAGTCGATCCGCGGCAGATCAAGCTTGAGCTTCGTCTCGCCGCGGCCGGCGATCGGGTTGAAGAACCCCACGCTCTCGAGGCTGGATCCGCCCTGGCGCTTGCGGCTGTCGGTCACCACGACGTGATAAAAGGGCTGATTTCGTGCCCCGCGCCGGGTCAGGCGAATGGTTACCATGGTCTTGTCGCTCTCAAAGGTCCGCTCCGGACGGGCCCGCGGCACCGCCCCTCAAAAAAGAGCGCGGATTCTACGGGCTTATTGCGGGGTCCGAAAGGGGCTTGCGCCACTTTTCTCGCCCCGGCGGGCCGATCCGGCCGCGCAGAGCCCCGGGAGCGGCCCCAGCGCGGGCTAGGGCATTTTCCCCTGCAGGGCGCCGAGCATCTGCCGCAGCCGCCCGCCGCGCATCTGCTTCATCATGCGCTGCATCTGCTGGAACTGCTTCAGCAGGCGGTTGACGTCCTGGACCTGCACCCCCGCTCCGCGGGCGATGCGCCGCCGGCGCGAGCCGTCGATGATGCCCGGCGAGAACCGCTCGCGCGGCGTCATGGAATTGATGATGGCGATCTGGCGCCGGACGTCGCGGTCGCCCTGCTCCGGCGTGACGGCGCCTTTCTGGGCGGCCGCCGGAAGCTTATCCATGAGCGAGGCCAGGCCGCCCATCTTCTGCACCTGCTCGAGCTGGGTCCTGAGGTCCCCCAGGTGAAACCCCTTGCCCTTGACCACCTTGCGCGCCAGCCGCTCGGCCGACTCCCGGTCGACCTGGCGCTGCACCTGCTCGACCAGGCTCACCACATCGCCCATGCCGAGGATGCGCGAGGCCATGCGCTCCGGGTCAAAGGGCGCGAGCGCGTCCGTCTTCTCCCCGACGCCGAGGAACACGATGGGCTTGCCTGTGATCTGGCGCACTGAGAGCGCCGCGCCGCCGCGCGCATCGCCGTCGGCCTTGGTGAGCACGACACCGGTCAAATCGAGCGCCGCTCCGAAGGCGCGCGCGGCATTCAACGCGTCCTGGCCGGCCATCGCATCCACCACGAACAGCCGCTCAGCGGGCTGGACCGCCCGGTCGATCTCGCGCACTTCCTCCATCATCGCCTCATCGACGTGCAGGCGGCCGGCGGTATCGACGATCAGCACGTCGAACACCCCGCGGCGCGCCTCGTCGAGGGCCGCGCGTGCGATGGCCGCCGGCGGGGCTGCCGGATCGGCCTGGATATAGTGCGCCTCGACCTGCTCGCAGAGCCGCTCGAGCTGCAGCATGGCCGCCGGGCGGCGCACGTCGGTGCTGACCAGCGCCACGCGCTTGCCCTGCGACTCGATCAGCCAGCGGGCGAGCTTGGCGCTGGTGGTGGTCTTGCCCGCCCCCTGCAGGCCGGCGAGCAGCACCACCACCGGCGGCTGGGCGCGCAGCTGCAAGCCCGGCCCGCCGCCGCCCATGAGCGCGACGAGCTCGCGGTGCAGGATGCCGATGAAGGCCTGCCCCGGGCTGAGGCTCTGGGCCACCTCGGCCCCGAGCGCGCGGGTCTTGACCGCCTCGATGAAGGCCTTGACCACCGGCAGGGCGACGTCGGCCTCGAGCAGCGCCACGCGCACCTCGCGCAGCGCCGCGCCGATGTTCTCCTCGGTGATCCGGCCGCGGCCGCGCAGGGCCTCTACGGTACGGGACAGTCGGGCTGTAAGCGTGTCAAACATGTGACGAATCCGATGCGGGCAGCCATTATAGGGCCAAGGAGGGCCCGCACTTGACCGCCACATCCGTACCGCTGCTCATCATCACCCTGTTGTGGCTGCTCGCGCTCATCGCCTTCTCCTCCGGCACCGAGGTGGCGATGCTCTCAGTGAACCGCTACCGCATCCGCCACCGCGCCCAAACCGGCCAGAGCACGGCCAAGCTGCTGGAGCGGCTGCTCAGCAAGCCCGAGGACTGGCTGGGCGCGAACCTGGTCATCGTGGCGGCGGCCAACGTGTTCGCCTCGGCGATCGCCACGCTGCTCGCCGAGCGCACCGGCTACCGCTACGCGGTGCCCGTCACCGGCGCACTGCTCACCGTCACCGTGATCGTCTTCGGCGAGCTGACGCCGAAGATCTACGCCGCGGCGCACCCAGAGTACTCCGCGCTGCGCGCCGCGCGCATCTACCGGGTGCTGGTGTTTCTCGCGCGCCCCTTCATCTCGGTGACCAACGGCATCTCCTACGGGCTGCTGCGGATGATCGGGGTGGTCAAG
Organism: Pseudomonadota bacterium; assembly: GCA_021838065.1. Lineage (GTDB taxonomy): Bacteria > Pseudomonadota > Gammaproteobacteria > Steroidobacterales > Steroidobacteraceae > 13-2-20CM-66-19. Next base: position 642 of record JAKCEJ010000244.1, on the reverse strand, counting down.
ACCGCTCCGGCCGGCCAGACCCTCAGCACCGAGGAGCTGCGCACGGCGGTGGCCGAGGCCGGCCCGATGATCCCGGCGCGCCACCGCCAGATGCTGCTGTCGATCCTCGATCTGGGCCAGGTCACCGTGAATGACATCATGATCCCGCGCCAGGAGATCGCCGGCATCGACATCGCGCAGAGCTGGGACGATATCCTCCAGCAGCTCGAGCGCACCCCGCACACGCGCGTGCCGGTGTTCGACGGGGAGCTCGACAGCCTGGTCGGCGTGCTGCACATGAAGCGCATCGCGCACGAGCTGGTGCGCGGCACGCTCACGCGCGAGCGCCTGGTGGAGATGGCCCGCGCGCGCGACCCGTATTTCATTCCGGAGGGCACCGCCCTCAACGTGCAGCTGGCGCACTTTCAGCGCAACCGGCGCCGCCTCGCGTTCGTCGTCAACGAATACGGGGACATCGAGGGGCTGGTGACGCTCGAGGACATTCTCGAGGAGATCGTCGGGGAGTTCACCACGGATCCGGCGACCATCTCGCACCGCGACATCTATGCCGAGCAGCCGGGCGTGTTCATCATCAACGGCAGCGCGACGCTGCGCGCCGTGAACCGCGCGCTGCAGTGGCAGCTGCCGACCGACGGCCCGAAG
>JAKCEJ010000243.1 GCA_021838065.1 Pseudomonadota bacterium | reverse complement strand
GCGGACTTGCACAATTCTGCCGGCAAGCCCTGAAGTCCCATGGGTGTTTCAATTAGGGTCCGAGGTAACCCGGCCCGCGTGTCGAACACCGCAGGCGACGCTTTGAGCACTGTACACCAAAGCCCGCCTGGGTGCAGTCGGGGCGAGCGCGCCGCGCCGCGCCTCACAGTTCGAGCGGCCGGCTGTGTCCGAGCGCCGTTTCCACCCGCTCGCGCAGGGCGCGGACCTTGTCGCCGGCCTCGACGGTGCTGCGGTTGCCCCGCTCGCGAAGCAGCAGCAGCTCGTTTGCCATATTGAGCGCGACCATGACCGCGATGCGGTCGAGTCCGACGACCTTGCCGCTGTCGCGCACTTCGCGCATGCGGGTATTCAAGTATTCCGCCGCATCGAGCAGGGCCGGCCGCTCCTCGTGGGGGCAGGCGATCATGTAGTCCCGGTCGAGGATGCGCACGCTGACGCGCGCCGGATCTGCGCTCACGCGCCGTGCTCCAGGGTTTTCAATCGCCCGATCATGGCCTCGACCCGCGTGCGCACCTGTTCGTTCTTCTGCAGCAGCGTTGCGCGCTCGCTGGCGAGCGATTCGTGCCGCTGCTTGAGCGCGTGGTTCTCCTCGCGCAGCTGCTCGAGGGCGCCGAGCAGCTCATCGATCCGCCGGGTCAGGCGGGTGAGCTCGGTATCGAGGGCTGATGATGCGGCAGCGCTCATGCTGGCGCGACTATAGTGCCGCGCTCTCCACGCGGTCAATGCGAAGCTCCGCACACCCCCCCGGACGGGACGGGGCGGGGATCCGCCGGCGCCGACATGCGGCATAATGGCCGGTAATGATGCAGGCGGACTATGCTGAGGTTCAGACCGTTCTCACCGGCGAGCATTCGCTCACCGATGCGGCCGAGGCGCACGGCACGCTGACCGGCTCGCTGTGCTCTGCGCCGGGGTATCGCTTCGAGGACTGGCTGCTCGACATCCTGCCGGAGGGGGAGGCCCGCCCGCCGAGCATGCCGGTGCTGCGCGCCCTGTATCGGCATACCGCCGGGGCGCTCACCGGCCCGGAGATGGGATTTGATCTGCTGCTGCCCGATGACGGCCGGCCGATCATCGAGCGCGCCGGGGCGCTCGCGCTGTGGTGTCAGGGGTTTCTCTACGGGCTCGGCCTCGGCGTGCTGCGCGATGCGGCGAACATGCCCGGCGAGCTGAGCGAGATCGTCAACGACATCACGGAAATCGGCAGTGCCGCGGTCGACACGACGCAGAGCGAGGAGTCGAACGAGGCGGCCTATGCCGAGCTCGTGGAGTTCATCCGCGTCAGCGTGCAAGTGGTATTCGAGGAGCTCGCGCCGCTGCGCGACCCGCCCGCCTCACCTGGAGCGCCGTTCCATTGAAGCCCGAGACCCCCGCAGAAGAGTTTGCGCGCCGCCGTCGAGCGCTGATGCGCCTGATGGGGCGCGACGCCATCGCCATCATCCCGGCCGCGCCGGTCCGCAAGCGCAACAACGACGTCGATTACGCGTACCGGCAGGACAGCGACTTTCACTATCTCACCGGCTTCGGCGAGCCGGAGTCGGTCGCCGTTCTGATCCCGGGGCGCGAACAGGCCGAGTACATCCTGTTCGTCCGCGACCGTGATCCGGCGCGCGAGACGTGGGACGGCCGGCGCGCCGGCCCGGCAGGCGCGCGCCGCCTCTACGGCGCGCACGATGCGTTCCCCATCACCGATATCGACGAGATCCTCCCCGGGCTGATGGAGAACCGCGCCAAGGTTTTCTATGCCATGGGCATGTACCCGGAATTCGACCAGCGGGTGGTCGGCTGGGTGAACGGCCTGCGCACCCAGGCTCGCAATGGCCGCCATCCGCCGCAGGAGTTCGTGGCGCTCGATCAGGTGGTGCACGAGCTGCGCCTGTTCAAATCGCGCACCGAGCTCGATCTGATGCGTGAAGCGGCGCGCATCGGCGCGCTGGCGCACGTGCGGGCCATGCGTTTCTGCCGACCCGGCCGGATGGAATACGAGCTGATGGCCGAGCTCGTGCATGAGTTCCGCCGCCACGGGGCCGATATCTCCTATTACCCCATCGTCGGCTCGGGGGCGAACAGCTGCATCCTGCACTACAACGAAAACGATCAGCCGCTGCGCGACGGCGAGGTGGTGCTGATCGACGCCGGCTGCGAGTACGAGTACTACGCCTCCGACATCACCCGCACCTTCCCGGTGAGCGGGCGTTTCAGCCGCGAGCAGCGGGCGGTCTACGAGGTCGTGCACGAGGCCAATCTCGCGGCGATCGCCAAAGTGCGCCCCGGCAATCACTGGAACGAGCCGCACGAGGTGGCGGTCCGGGTGATCACGCAGGGGCTGGTCAGGCTCGGGCTGCTCAAGGGCCGGCCGGCGAAGCTCGAGCGCGATGGGGCCTACCGGCGCTTCTTCATGCACCGCACCGGCCACTGGCTCGGGATGGACGTGCACGATGTCGGCGATTACAAGGTCGGGGAGGCGTGGCGTGTCCTCGAGCCCGGCATGGTGCTGACGATCGAGCCGGGCATCTACATTCCTCGCGGCGCGCGCGGCGTGCCCAAACGCTTCCAGGGCATCGGCGTGCGCATCGAAGACGACGTTATGGTGACCAAGAGCGGAGCCGAAGTGCTCACCGACGGTGTCCCGAAGGACCCCGATCTGATCGAGGCGCTGATGGCCGTGCCGCATGTGAACGGCGGGCGGGATCCGGCCGCGCAGACGCGCGGCAAGGCGCGGCGGAGTCAGCGTGCCCAAGCATGAGGTGCGCGGCGGCGCGCCGAGCGATTACGACGTCGCGATCGTCGGCGGCGGGCTGGTTGGCGCGAGCCTGGCGCTGGCGCTTGCCGGCAGCGCGGTGCGGGTGCTCCTGGTCGAGGGCGTCGCGCCGGACTCGAGCAGCCAGCCGAGTTTCGATGAGCGCACGACCGCGCTCGGCAACGCCAGCCGGCGCATCTTCCAGGGACTGGGCATCTGGGAGGAGCTTGCGGGCGAGGCGGCGGCGATCCGCACCATCCATGTCTCGGAGGCAGGCCGCTTCGGCAGCGCCTGCCTGCGCGCCGCGGAACAGGGTGTCGAGGCTTTCGGACACGTCATCCCCAATCGTGTGATGGGCGCCGCCCTGTGGCGCGGATTGCGGCGCGCCGGCGGCGTCACGGTACGCGTGCCGGTGCGGGTCATTGCGGTGGAGATTGCCGCCGATGGCGCGGCGCTCACGGTCGAGGGGCCGGACGGCGCGCACGAGACCGCGCGCGCGCGGCTGTTGGTGGCCGCGGACGGCGCCAACTCCGCAGTCCGCGCGGCAGCCGGCATCCCGGCAAAGGTGGAGGATTACGCCCAGGTGGCCATCACCGCGGCGGTCCTCACCGATCGGCCCCATGACGGCACGGCATACGAGCGCTTCACACCCACCGGTCCGGTGGCGGTCCTGCCGCTGCAGGGCGGCGGCTACGGCACGGTCTGGGCCAGCGAACCCGCGCGCGCCGCGGAGCTGCTCGCCCTCAGCGACGGGGCCTATCTGAATGCGTTGCAGGAGCGGTTCGGCTGGCGTGCGGGGCGCTTCCTGCGCGCCGGAAAGCGCGCGTCCTATCCTCTGAGGCTGTCCCGCGCCGCCGTGACGGTGGGCATGCGCACGGTGCTCATCGGCAATGCGGCCCAGGGGCTGCACCCGATCGCCGGACAGGGGTTCAACCTCGGTCTGCGGGATGCGGCGCTGCTCGCCGAGCGCATCGCTACGTGCGCCGGTGATCCCGGCGCGCCGCAGCTGCTCGGCGCCTACAGCGAGGCGCGGGCGGCGGACCGCGGCGGCGTGGTGCGCTTCACCGACTCCCTGGTCAAGCTGTTCGCCAGCCGCCTCCCCGGGGCGAGCCTGCTGCGCAATCTCGGCCTGGTGCTGTTCGATCTGTCGCCGCCGGCCAAGCGGGCGCTGGCGCGGGTGAGTCTGGGTTTCGGCGGTCCGACACCGCGTCTGGCGCGGGGGCTGCCGCTCGCATGAGCGCTGCTGCGCCGCGTTGGGATGTGCTGATCGTCGGCGGCGGACCGGTGGGTGCGTGCGCCGGCGCGCTGCTGCAGCGCGCCGCCGGGACCGGGCGGCGCCCGCTGCGCATCGGAGTGCTCGAGCCCGCCCGGCCCGCGCCGCCGGAGGCGGCTCTCGATGCGCGCGTGTCCGCCTGGTCGCGCTCGAGCGAGCGGATCCTCACCACGGCCGGTGCGTGGGAGCGAATGCCCGTGCGCCGCATCCAGCCCTACGAGCGTATGTGCGTCTGGCCGGCGCATCTGCCGGCGCGCAGCGCCGATGCGCTGGTGTTCGATGCGGCCTATGCGGGCGAGGCGAATCTCGGGGCCATCGCCGAGAACCGCCTCGTGCAGTGCGCGGCGCTCGAGGCGTTCGAGGCGGCTGGCGGTACCGTCATAGCGGCGGGTTTCTCCGGGCTTGCGATACGCGATCAGGATGTGCAGGTGCACGCCGGCGCGGATGTCCTGCATTGCAGGCTGCTCATCGGGGCCGACGGCGCGCGCTCCAGGGTGCGCGATGCGGTCGGGCTGACGGTCCGCGAGGCGAGCTACCAGCAGACCGCGATCGTCGCCAACGTGCGCACGGAGCATCCGCACGAGCGGACGGCCTGGCAGCGGTTCCTGGGGGACGGCACGCTGGCGTTTCTGCCGCTCGCCGACGGCTCGAGCTCCATCGTGTGGTCCCTCGATGAGGCGACCGCCCGCGAGCGGCTGACCCTGCCCGCGGCGCAGTTCGAGGCGGCGCTGCTTGCCGCCTCTGACGGCGTGCTCGGCGCGGTGCGGTTGTG
>JAKCEJ010000242.1 GCA_021838065.1 Pseudomonadota bacterium | reverse complement strand
TGTTGTAATCCTCCTCGGCCTGCGTGCGCAGCGTGACCGCCGCCAGCACCTGGGTGTTCGAGGCGAGTCCCGCCTTGTACAGCTCGCGCGAGATGCGCAGATTCTCCGCCGCCTGAGCCGTGGCCGCGCGCGAGGCGCCCACTCGCTCGCGCGCAGCCCCGAGCGCGAGCCAGTCGGCCCGGACCTCGAGCGTGATGCGCGAGCGCAGATCGGCGAGCCGCCGTCGGTCGGCGCGGCTGCGCGAGCGCAGCGCATCGGCCTCGTTGGCCGCCGCGCCGCCGTCGAAGAGCTTCCAGGTGAACCCGACGCCCACCGAGGAGAAATTCTCGTGATTGAGGATCTGGTTGTCGAAGTGCGTATAGCCGCCCATCGCGGCGATGTGCGGCAGTCGGCCCGCGCTCGCCGCGCGCGCCCGCGCCGCAAGCGCACCGGCTCGCGCCGCAAGCGCATGCAGCTCCCCACGCGTTGCGAGCGCGCGCTGCACCAGGTCCCCGAGCGGCAGATCATCGACCGGGAACATCGGCAGGACCGGATCGAGATGCGGCACCCGGCCGAGCGGCTCCCCGAGCAGGCGGTTGTACTGTTCCTGCGACACTGAGACCGCATCCTGCGCGTCCACCTGCGCCGAGCGCGCATTGGCGAGCGCGACCTCGGCGGCGAGCAGATCGCTCTTGGCGACCATCTGTCGATGAAACATTGCCTCGACGTCACGCAGATGCGCCGCGAGGCTCTTGACGCTCGCATCGGCGACGCGCATCTGACGCTGGGAGCGCAACACCGCAACATACGCCTGTGCGACCTCCAGCTTCACGTCCGCATCCGTCGCATACTGCGCGGCGGTTGCTCCGGTAACGCCGGCGCGTGCCGCCGCGACACCGGCGCGGATCGCGCCGCCCGTGTACAACGGGACGCGCATCTGCACAGTGCCGCTGACATATTGATTGTTCTTGAAAATCGGTCCGGAGCGGAACGCGAGCGTCGGCGTGACGACATCCAGCGCCGGCGCCTGGCCAAGGTGCGTGTAGCTGGCCTCGGCCTCGATGCTCGGCCAGCGGGCATCGCGCGCGGCCCGCTCGCTGGCGCGTGCCGCCTGCACATCGGCTGCCGCGGCGGCCAGCGTCTGGTTGCGCGCCGCAGCCAGACGCCATGCCTCCTGCAGCGTATCGGCTCGCGCCTGCAGCGCGAGCGCCGCGCCGGCCGCGAACAGCGATGCCGCCAGCGGCAGCTTGCTGCGCATTCTCATGAGGAGCGGCCCTTCAATGAGGTGATGCCGAGCACCTTGAGCACGTAGCGCTCGTAGATCGGCGTGATCGAGCCGGTGCGCACCTTGCGCAGGAAGTACTTCTCGAAGGCTACTTTGCCGAGGTGCACCCACTTGCCGACCTTGGTCCAGGTGACGTTGCGCGGCGGGATCTGCGGCAGCGCGACGAATGCCGCCCCGGTGTCGCCGAAATCCGCCAGACACACCGCGTTCCAGGTCGCCTGCGCTTCGGCCGGCCGGCCCTCGAGCTCGGCAGCGACGTTCTCGCAGATCGCGCTCACCATCGATTCGATCATGTAGCCGGTCTTCGGCGCCCCGGTCGGTACCGGGGTCGCCTCCACAGGCGGAATCGCGACACACACGCCGGCGGAAAAGATGTTCCGGTACTTCGGCGAGCGCTGATAGGGATCGATCAGCACGAAGCCGCGCGGGTTGCACAGCCCCGGCACGGAGGCAACCGCATCGACTCCCTTGAATGCCGGCAGCACCATGGCGAAGCGAAAGCCGATCTGGTGCTCCTGCTTCGGCTTGCCCGCCTCATCGTGCTCGAGCACGATCATCGCCGCCTCGCTCGCCGAGGTCACCTTCGCGTTCGTGATCCACTTGATGTGCCGCTGCCTGAGCTCCGCCTCCATCAGCCCCTTACTGTCGCCGACGCCGCCAAGGCCCATGTGGCCGATGTACGGCTCACTGGTGACGAAAGTGATCGGCACCCGGTCGCGCAGCTTGCGCCGCCTGAGGTCGGAGTCGACGATCATCGCGAACTCGTAGGCCGGCCCGAAGCAGCTCGCGCCCGCGGCCGCTCCAATCACCATCGGCCCCGGCTCGCGCAGGAACTGCTGGTACTTCTCCCAGGCGCGCACCGCGTGCGCCTGAGTGCAGATCGACTCGGTGTGCGCCTCGGGCCCGAGCCCCGGCACCTCCTCGAAGGCGAGCTTCGGGCCGGTGGCGATCACCAGGTAATCGTAATCGAGCGTGCGCGAGTCGCTCAGGGTGAGCACGCTGTGCTCGGCGTCGATCGTGCGGACCGGCTGATCGATCCACTCGATGCCGTGGGCCACAAGCGGCTCGCGCATCGCCACGCGCGTCTGCGCCCGGTCGCGCCAGCCGACCGCCACCCAGGGATTCGACGGGGTGAACTCGAAATAAGGCGATGTGCCGATGAGCGTCACACGATGCGCCTTGCCGAGACGCTTGCGCATCGTGTACGCGCAGGGCACTCCGCCGAGACCGGCGCCGATGATGGCTATATGTGCCATGACAACCCCCTGTGGAGAGACTCTCCGAAGTGAGTGACTGGCCAGCCCAACGCGAATGAGCGCCCGTCACTCATGGGAGCTCTCCGCGCTTGCGCGCGCTGCACGCGCCTCTCGCCGCTTCAGATACGCGTAGTAAAGGACCGGAATCACCAGCAACGTCAGCAGCGTCGAGACGAAGACGCCGAACAGCAGCGCGATGGCCAGGCCATTGAAGATCGGGTCAGACAGGATGAACACCGCCCCGAGCATCGCCGCCACTGCGGTGAGCGCGATCGGCTTGGCACGGGTCGCACCGGCGCGCACCACCGCATCCTCGAGCGAGTACCCGGAGCGCACCGCCCCGTCGATGAAATCAACGAGCAGGATGGAGTTGCGCACGATGATGCCGGCGAGCGCGATCATGCCGATCATGGAGGTGGCGGTGAACTGTGCCCCGAACAGCGCGTGCCCCGGCATCACGCCGATGACGGTGAGCGGAATCGGCGCCATGATGATGAAGGGCACCACGTACGAGCCGAACTGCGCCACGATCAGGAGGTAGATCAGCGCCAGCCCCACCGAATAGGCGATGCCCATGTCGCGGAAGGTGTCGTAGGTGACCTGCCACTCCCCGCCCCACTTGATCGCGAACGCGTTGGGATTGGAGGGCTGGGTGATGTAGTGCTGCACGACGCTCACGCCGGCAGGCGGATGCCGGCGCAGCTTCCCGGCAATCTCGAACATGCCGTAGAGCGGGCTGTCGACCCGCCCGGCCATGTCGCCGGTCACATAGGTGACGGGCACGAGGTCGCGGTGATAGATCGGCTGTTCCCAGGTGCGCCGCTGCACCTGCACGACGGACGACAGCGGCACGAGCGCGCCGCTGCTGGAGCTGACGCGCAGCGCCAGCACCTTCGAGAGGCGCGCCTGATCGGCGGGCGAGAGCTCCAGGCGCACGGGGATCAGGTCGCGCTCCCGGCCAATGTGCACGTAGGTGGCATCGTAGCCACTCAATGCAAGCGACACCGTGCGCGCGATCGCCGCCTGCGACACGCCGAGGAGCGCCGCCTTCTGTCGTTCGACGTGCAACACCAGCCGCGGCGCCGGCGCATCGACGGTGTCGTCGATATCGACGATGCCCGGGGTGCTCTCGAAATCCTTGCGCACGGCGAGCGCGATCTGCCGCTGCTTGGCGTAGCTCGGCCCGTAGATCTCGGCGACGATGGGCGCCTGCACCGGCGGCCCCGGCGGAATCTCCACCACCGAGATCGCCGCTCCGTAGCGGCGCGCCACCTGCGCGAGCTTCGCGCGCGCCGCGAGCGCAATGGCGTGGCTCTGACGGCTGCGCGAACTCTTCGGCACGAGCTGCACGTCGATCTCGCCGAGCCGCGGGCCGCGGCGCAGGTAATACTGACGCACCAGGCCGTTGAAATTCACCGGGCCTGCGGTGCCGGCGTAGACCTGATAATCGCTCACCTCGGGCATCCGCGCGATGACCTGCGCGAGCGCATCGAGCACGTGCGCGCTGGACTCGACCGTCGTGCCCACCGGCATGTTCACCACTACCTGGAACTCGGACCGGTTGTCGAAGGGCAGCATCTTCAGGACCACGGACTTGGTGAGCACCAGGCTCACGGCCAGGAGGATCGCCACGCCGATGGCGCCATAGAGCCAGCGGCGGCGCCGCTGGCCCGCGGGGCCCGCGAGAAACGGGCCGACCAGGCGTTGAAACAGCGGCAGCAGCGGCAGGTGCTGGCGGTGCTCGGTGGGATCGATGTGGCTCTTGCCGAGCATCTTGCGGCACAGCCACGGCGTGAACATCAGCGCGAAGCCGAGCGAGATCAGCATCCCGGAGCTGGCGTTGATCGGTATGGGGCTCATGTAAGGGCCCATCATGCCGCCGACGAATGCCATGGGCATGAGTGCCGCGATGACCGTGAAGGTGGCGAGGATGGTCGGTCCCCCGACCTCATCGACAGCCACCGGAATGATGTCGCTCAGCGTGCCGCCGCCGAGGCGCATGTGGCGGTGGACGTTCTCCACGACCACGATCGCATCGTCGACCAGGATGCCGATCGAGAAGATCAGCGCGAACAGCGACACCCGGTTGATGGTGAAGCCCCACGCCCACGAGGCGAACAGCGTCGCCATCAGGGTGACGCCGACCGCAGCGCCCACCACCAGCGCCTCGCGCCGCCCCATGGCGAGGACGACGAGCAGCACGACCGAGAGGGTGGCTTCGATGAGCTTCTCGATAAGCTCCTTCGCCTTCTCATCGGCGGTGTGCCCGTAGTTGCGCGTGACGGTGAC
>JAKCEJ010000241.1 GCA_021838065.1 Pseudomonadota bacterium | reverse complement strand
GACGCAGGGCGAGTACGCCTGGGTTTTCGACAACCCATGCGACTCGGTTGCAGAGCAGCTCTCGCTCACCGCGCTCGTCGGCTTCGATGTGACCGAATTCCTCGAGCACGAGCGCTGCCGCGCCCCGATCTCGCTGTATCTGCTGCACCTGGTGCGTCAGCTGCTCGACGGGCGGCGGCTGGTGTGCTGGATGGATGAGTTCTGGCGGCTCATCGAGGACCCCGCGTTCGAGCAGTTCGCCAAGGACGGGCCCAAGACATGGCGCAAGCTCAACGGCGTCATGGTGCTCGCCACGCAGAGCGCGAGCGACGTGCTCGAGAGCCGCATCAGCCGCACCGTCGTCGAGCAGACGGCGACCAAGATCTTCTTCCCCAATCCGAGCGCATTCGGCGATGAGCTGCTGCAGGGCTTCGGCCTTACGCGGCGGGAAGTTTCGCTAATCAAGGACGAGCTCGAGCCGGGTGCGCGCTCTTTCCTGGTCAAGCAGGGCGCGCAGAGCGTCGTGTGCCGGCTCGAGCTCTCGGGACTTCAAGCCGAGATGCAGGTGCTCTCGGCCCGATCGAGCGGATTGCGCCGGCTCGAGCAGCTGTTGCGCGAGCGCGGCACGGAGCCGGCTCGCTGGCTCGATGAATTCCTTGCGGTGCCCGTAACAGAGTGATCCCTCGGAGGTGTGCCATGAGACTGACAGAGCGGATGCCGAAATTCCTCGTGCTGCTGCTAGCCGTGGCCGCACCGGTCGCGCACGCGCAATGGGCGGTGATCGATGTGGCCGCCGTCACGCGCCTCACCACCGAGATCCAGACCCTCGAGCAGTCGCTCGCGACGCAACGGCAGCAGTTCATGGAGGCGCAGCAGCAGCTGCGCTCCATGACCGGAGACCGCGGCATGGAGAACCTGCTCGCGAACGTCCGGCGCAACTACCTGCCGCAGGACGCCTCGCAACTGAGCGCCGCCCTGGCCGGACAGTCCGCGGGCTATCCGGCCTTCTCCGCAACGCTGCGCGCGGACATCGCCGCGCAACGGAGCCTGACGCCGGCGCAATTCGCGCAGCTCTCCGCGAACGCCCAGGCGCAGTTGAGCGACGAGCGCCAGACCGCAGCGCTGCTGCAGGCGGTCTCGACAGAGGCGCTGGCCAATGCCAGCGGCAGATTCCCCGAGCTGAAGCAGTTGATCGCAGCGATCGGCTCGGCCGGCGATCAGAAGGCGATCCTGGACCTCACCGCGCGAATCTCCGCCGAGCAGGCCATGCTCGAGAACGAGCAGACGAAGCTGCGAGTCCTGTTCGCCGCCGCCGAAGCGGATCACTGGATCGATCGTGAGCGATCGCGCGAGGAGGCGATCGCGGCGCAGGGCAATTTTGCGACGCGCTTTCAGCCGACACCCTGAGCGGGGCGCGATCGGAACTCCGGCGGGGCAACAGGCACGAGGCAGCGGTCATGGGTTTCTTCGAGACATTCTGGGTATGGCTGAACGGGGCGCTGTCGAGCTACATCGGCACGACGACCGCGCGTGTGGCGTCGATTCTGGAGCCGGCGCTCATCGTCCTCGGGACCGTGTACGTCATGGGCTGGGGATACCTGCTGCTCAGCGGGAGGATCCAGGAGCCGGTGGGCGACGGTCTGCGGCGCATCGCCACCCTGGCGCTCGTGCTCGGCGTCGCGGTGCACCTGTGGCTGTACAACACGCTGATCGTCACGACGTTCTACGAGGCGCCGGCGCAGTTCGCGGCCGATGTGGTGGGCGCGTCCTACCCGGTCGAGACGTTGGATGCGATCTGGCACCAGGGCGGCACGGTCGCCGGGCGCCTGTTCGACAAGGGCAGCGTCTGGGGAGGCGGCCTGGGGTTCTATATTGCCGGCGCCGTGGTATGGGTGCTGGTCGGGCTGCTGTGCGTGTACACGATGTTCCTGCTGGCGCTCTCGAGCATTGCGCTCTCGGTGCTGCTGGCGCTCGGGCCGTTGTTCATGGTGCTGCTGCTGTTCGAGGGGACGCGACGCATGTTCGCCGCTTGGCTCGCGCAGCTGGCCAATTACGCGCTGATCACGGTTCTGACGGTCATGGTGGCGGCGCTGCTACTGCACTTGGTGCAGCTCTACGCCGAGCAGACCGCAGCCCTCGGGGCCGCGATCGATACCGTCGATGCGCTCGATTTCCTGCTCGTGACCGTGCTCGTGTTCCTGTTCATGCAGCAGGTGATGCCGATCGCCGCGGGACTGTCGGGCGGAATCGCGCTCAGCACCTACGGCGTGATGAGCCGGGCGGTGCGCACCGCGGGACGGCCGTTCGGTGCCGGTGCGCGGCTCGCCGCGCCGGCGGCAGCGGGTGCGGTGGTGGCATTGGGTGGTTCTGCGCGAACGGGCCTGCAACGCGTCGGTGCCCGATACGGTGCGCGCAGCGCGGACGGCTCCGGCGAGCCGGTCTGAGACCCGTGCGAGTTGCAGTCCGGGAGGCCAACATGAGAGTACTGTTGGTTGTGTGCGCGGTGTTGATGTTTGCCGGTTGCGCGGATGGGCCGCGTTGCGTCGATCGGCTGGTGCCCATCAACGCGCCATCGGGGAAGCGCGTGGCGCACACTGTCACTGCGCCGGTCCCGGCAGCGATGCACAAGGGCCATCCGCTCCGGAGGCGGCGGCCATGAACGGCGATCCCTCGCTCGCCGGTTACCTCGAAGAGGCGGCCTCCTGGGATGCCGAGCGCGTGCTGCAGATGCAACGGGATGCGCGCGTGGCATGGCGGGTCGCAGCCGGCGCATGCCTGTGCGCCCTCGGTCTGATGACGGCGCTCGTGGTACTGCTGCCGCTTAAACGCGTTGAGCCCTATCTCATCCGGGTCGATAGCCACACGGGGGTCGTCGACGTCGTGCCGCCCTATCGGGGCGGAACCGGCTTTGATCCGACGATTGCGCGGTATTTCCTCATGCGCTACATCGCCGTCTGCGAGCGTTTCGACTACGCCATGGCCGAGGCGGACTACGAGCAGTGCGGCGCATTCAACTCGAGCCCGCTGAACGAGGCGCTGTATGCGCGCTGGGCGCGGGGCAATCCCCGCTCTCCCCTCAATGTGCATCGCGACGGCAGCACGGTGTCGGTGCGGATCGAGGCGGTGAGCTTTCTCGGTGCCGGAGTCTCGGGAGGGCGACTCGCGCAGGTGCGCTTCGAGCGCATCGCCCGGCAGGTCGACGGCACGCCTGAAGGGACCGGGCAGTGGATTGCGACCCTGACGTATCGGTTCACGGGCGCGCCGGCGAGTCCCGCGGTGCGGCGGTGGAATCCCCTGGGATTCGAGGTGACCGCCCTGGAACTCGATCGCGAGGTGCTCGGACCGTCATCGTCGGCGCAGCCCGGAAAGGGGCGCTCGTGATGGCGCGCCGGGTCGCAGGCGCGCTCCTCTGGGCGCTCGGGGCCGTTCTGGGCGGCATCGGTGCCGGCCGGGCTGCCGCCGACTCGCGGCCGATCGCCGCGCACGCACCCGACGGGCGCTTCTCGCGCGGGCATCACGACTTGCGCATTCGCTACGTGCGATATGAGGCCGATCACGTCTACCGGGTGCGCGGGTACGTGGGGTATGAGATCGACCTGCAGTTCGCCCCGGGAGAGCGCTTCGAGGGCCTGGGGGTGGGTGAGGCCAAGGCGATCAAGGTGGCCGCTGCCGCGAATCACCTGTTCATCAAGCCGGTCGCGGCGCATGTGTCCACGGACATGACGGTGCTGACCAACCGCAGAACGTACGTTTTCAATTACCGTGTGCGGCCAACACCCGCTGGGCCGGCTCGCCCCGCAATCGTCTACGCCGTGCGGTTCGAGTATCCGCACGCCTCGCGTCGCCGCACTGTGGCGCAGCTGCGGCGCATGCGGGTCGACCGGGATCTGTACCGCGCCGAGCACGCCCCGCCGCGCAACGAGGACTACTGGTACTGCGGCCCGCCCGCGCTGAAGCCGCAGGCGGCGTGGGACGACGGCGCCGAGACCCATTTGATCTTTCCCTCCCGCGAGCAGCTGCCGGCAGTGTTCGTGCGCAATGCCGACGGCAGCGAATCGCTCGTGAATTTCGACATGCGCGGCGACCAGATGGTGATTCACCGCATCGCGCGACGCTTCGTGCTCAAGCGCGGCGGGCTGACCGGTTGCATCGTCAACAAGGCGTTCGCCGGCTCCGCTCGCCGGCTCGCCTCCGGAACGCTGTCGCCGCAAGTGTGGCGGGTGACGCGGCGCGCCGCGAGGGGCAGGCGCGGTGCCGATGGGACGGGAGGATCCCGATGATGCGCCCGTTCTGGCCGTGGAGGGCGCGGACGAAGCGCGGCGCGGCCGGTCCGGTACCGCCGGTACCGCCCAATGGCGAGGAGGCGGGTGTAGCGGCGGGTGAGCGCGGAACCACGCTTGCAAGCCGCACCCGCTCCCTCCAGGCGCGTCTCAACACGTTGTTGGCAGGCGCGCTGGCCGTCGGCATCGTCACGGCCATGCTGGCCTGGTATTACGGGGAGGCGCTGCGGCACATCGGGCGCGCGGCAGCGGCTGCGCCGGTTGTGAGCCCGGGTGCCCTCGGCCTCGCCCCGCCGCCCCTGGGGCCCCTTCCGGCGCCGCAGCTGAGAGCCGCGCGGCCGGCAACATCACCGACCCGTCGCGGCCGCGGTGCCGCCGGGCCCGAGGCGCGCACAGTCGATGCGGCACTGGCGCTCCCGGCATTGCCGCCATCTGCCCTGGCTCCCTCGCGGCCAAGGAGTCGCCTCGCCTTGGCCGGCGCGCGGCAGGGATTGCGGCGCGCGGGTCTCGCACGGCCGCTCTCCGGCGGGGTGTTCATCGCGGCCCGCTCTGAAGCGGCCGGTGGCGCGCCAGG
>JAKCEJ010000240.1 GCA_021838065.1 Pseudomonadota bacterium | reverse complement strand
CTGCGGCACGAGCGCAGCGGCGAGCGCCCCGGCATGCGCCGAGCCGGCGCGCAGCAGGCCCGAGAGCGCGCGGCGCAATGCGACGGTCGCCTCCGGGCCGAGCGCCATCAGCGTATTCAGCGCCGGCGCGGCGCAGGCGGCGAGCGCCTCGGCCGCGGGGCCTGCGCGCGGGGCGGCCGCGCCGAGCGCGGTCAGATCGACAATCGCATCGCCGATCGCGACGCCGCAGCGCAGCGGCTCGGCGCTGCCGGCGCGGCGGAACACGGCGAAGGGCAGATTCTGAATGGGGAAATCGCTGCCCGGCCGATTCGCCGAGTCCACCCAGCTGGTGAGCCGGGGATCATGGGTTTCATCGATGCTGCGCATCTCGGGGCCAGGGCTGATCAGCGCGGCTCGCGCGCGCGCGCATCGAAGCGCTTGGCGAGCCCCTGCCAGCAGCGCGCGTAGTCGCGCTGGCGCTGCGGCAGCGCGAGCGCCTGCGGCGCCGGCCGGATCAGCGTTCGGGTCTCGAACATGAACGCCATGGTATCGCTGATGCGCTGCGGAGTGTCGGCGTCGAGACGGCTCGCGCGCTCGAACGTCTCGGCATCCGGGCCGTGGCCGGTCATGCAGTTGTGCAGCGATGAGCCGCCCGGCTCGAAGCCGCTCG
Organism: Pseudomonadota bacterium; assembly: GCA_021838065.1. GTDB lineage: Bacteria > Pseudomonadota > Gammaproteobacteria > Steroidobacterales > Steroidobacteraceae > 13-2-20CM-66-19. The sequence goes on along the minus strand of JAKCEJ010000240.1, from coordinate 4,193 downwards.
CCTTGGCGTCGTAGAACCCGTGGATGAGGCCCATGAACTCGCTGGCGATGTTGCGGTGGAACCAGGGCGGACGGAACGTGTCCTGCATCACCAGCCAGCGCGGCGGGAAGATCACGAAGTCGATGGCGTCCACCCCCGGAGTGTCGCTCACCGAGTGCAGCACCAGGAAGATCGACGGATCGGGATGATCGTAGCTCACCGAGCCGATGGTGTTGAAGCGGCGCAGATCGTACTTGTACGGGGCGTGATTGCCGTGCCAGGCCACCACATCGAGCGGGGAGTGATCGAGCGCGGCGCTCCAGAGCGCGCCGCCGAACTTCGCCACCAGCTCCATCGGGCCCTCGCGCTCCTCGTACCAGGCGACAGGGGTGAGAAAATCGCGTGGATTGGCGAGGCCGTTCGAGCCGATCGGCCCGAGGTCGGGCAGCTTCAGCGGCGCGCCGAAGTTCTCGCAGATGTAGCCGCGCGCCGTGCCGTCGGGCAGCGCCACGCGAAAGCGCACCCCGCGCGGCACCACCACGATTTCCTGCGGCTCGACCTCGAGCACCCCGAGCTCGCTCGCCACGCGCAGGCGGCCCTGCTGCGGCACGATGAGCAGCTCGCCATCGGCATCGTAGAAGAACCGCTCCTGCATCGAGCGGTTGGCCCGGTACCAGTGGATCGCACAGCCGCTGTGCGCATCGCTCGAGCCGGCGCCGCCGGCGGTGAGCAGCCCGTCGATGAAGTCGGTCGGCTCGGCCGGCACGGGCAGCGCGCTCCAGCGCAGCGGGTCCGGGGGAGCCGGCAGCTCGCCGAAGCGTCCCAGCAGCCCCGGGTGCGCGAGCGGGCGGAACTCCCCCTGCGCCGCCGCCGGACGGATCCGGTAGAGCCAGCTGTGCCGGTTCGCGTGCCGCGGCGCGGTGAAGGCCGTGCCGGAGAGCTGCTCGGCGTACAGGCCGTAGGCGCAGCGCTGCGGGGAGTTGCGGCCCTGGGGCAAGGCGCCGGGCAGCGCCTCGGTCGCGAAGTGGTTGGCGAAGCCGGTGAGGTACTCGAGTGGGCGAGTGGTCTCGCCCTCGAGTGCGGATGCGCAGCGCATGGCGGACTCCCGGTATGCTTTAGGCTATGATGACACAAATGGTTGCGCTCGCAACCTTATCGGAGAGGTGCCGGTGACCGCCCGCCCGACGCTCGAGCGGACGCTCGAGCTTGCCGCGTTCGTGCCATTCCGCTTGAACCGCCTGGCAGCCGGCACCAGCCAGTACCTGGCCATCGTCTATCAGGAGCGCTTCGGGCTGGACATTCCGCAATGGCGCGTCATGGCCACGGTCGGCTCGCAGCAGGACTGCACGGCCCAGTACATTGCCGCCAGCACCCGCATGCACAAGACCCGCGTCAGCCGGGCCATCGCCGAGCTCGAGGCCCGCCAGCTCATCGAGCGTGCCTCGAGCGCACAGGACCGCCGGGAACGGCAGGTCCGCCTGAGCAAGTCCGGCCGGCGCATGTACACCGAGCTGGTGCCGCTCGCGCTCGCGCGCGAGTCAAGCCTGCTCGAGTGCCTCTCGCCGGAGCAGCTGGCCGGCTTTCTCACGGGCCTCGAGACGCTCGAGCGCTTTCTGCAGCTGGAGGACTGACCCGAATGCCGCGCCTCTCACCCGCCGCCCTCCTGCTCGCCCTGCTGCTCGCGCCCGCCCCGGCGGCGCTCGCGGACAGCGCGGCCGCCAGCGTGCAGATCGCCAGCTCCGCGATGCTGGTGGTCGATGCAAGCGTCCACAAGCACGACATCGTGCTGCACATCGCACGCGCCGACAACCACGCGCCGATCGAGGGCGCCGGCAACGTCACCGCCGAGATCGGCGGCGACCCGGTGCCGATCGCCGCCCGCGGCGCCACCTACGTGCTGTCCACGCGCGGCCTCAAGGGCGGCCCGCACGCGCTGCAGGTCATCGTCGCGCACGACGGGATTCACGAGCTCATCAGCGGCACCGTCACGCTGCCAAAGCCGCCGGACCGGCTGGCCACGCTGGAGAAGCACGGCTACGCAGCGTGGTGGGTGCTCAACATCGTGGTGCTGCTGCTCGCGGCGCGACTGATCATGCGCCGCAGGAAACCGCCGCCGAAAAGCTCCTAGCGTATCGAGCGGCGGCCGCGCGCGGCGTCAGTGGATGACGCGAGAGCACAGATCGAGCAGCGGCGCGGGCAGGACACCCAGCACGAGAACCGCTGCGGCATTGAGGCCCAGGGCAAAACGCACGCCGAAGGAGCGCACGGTCTCGGGCGCAGACTCGCTCGCCTCATCGAAGTACATCAGCTTGATGACCCTCAGGTAGTAGAACGCGCCGACCACCGACAGCACCACCGCGATGATCACGAGCCACAGATGGCTCGTCTCCCATAGCGCCTGGATGATCCTGAGCTTGCCCCAGAATCCGACGAACGGCGGCACGCCGGCCATCGAGAACATCAGCATGGCCATCGCGAGCGCGAGCAATGGATCGCGCCGGTACAGCCCCTTGTAGTCCTCGAGCCGGTCGGCCTCGAAGCCCTTGCGGCTGGCGAGCACCACCACACCGAAGGTCCCGAGCGTCATCAGCACGTACACCAGTGTGTAATAGAGCGCCGCGGCGTAGCCGCTCGGCGTGCCGGCGATGAAGCCGAGCAGGATGAACCCGACGTGGGAGATCGTCGAATAGGCCAGCATGCGCTTGATGTTGCTCTGCACGATGGCGATGAGGTTTCCGACCGCCAGCGTCAGCACCGCGATCGGTGTCAGCATGCGCGTCCAGTCCACGGTCGCGCCGGCAAGTCCGTGCGTGAGCAGCCGCAGCACCAGGGCGAAGTAGGCGATCTTGGGCGCCGTGCCGATGAACAGCGTCACGCAGGTCGGCGCGCCTTCGTACGCGTCCGGCAGCCACATGTGGAACGGGACCGCGCCGAATTTGAAGGAGACCGCCACGACGATGAACGTCAGCCCGAGGATCAGGCCAAGATTGTTCGGCGCGTTGAGCGCCACGGCGATGCCGTCGAGATTGAGCGTGCCGGTCAGGCCGTAGATGATGGACATGCCGTAGAGGAGCATCCCCGAGGCGATCGCGCCGAGCACGAAGTACTTCATGGCCGCCTCGGCCGCGACGCCCGACTCGCGGTCGAAGGCCACCATCGCGTACACCGAGAGGGCGAGCAGTTCCACGCCGAGGTATACCGTCAGCAGGCTGTTGGCCGAGATCAGCACGAAAATGCCGAGCAGCGCCGAGAGCGCGAGCACGTAATACTCGCCCTTGAGGATGTTGCGGCCCTGCAGGTAGCTGCGCGAGTACAGCAGCGAAACGGCCACCGAGAGGAAGCCGGCGAGCTTCAGCACGAAGGCGAGCGGGTCGGCGACATAGGAGCCGTCGAACAGCACCACCCGCTGCGTCACGTCGGCGAAGACTACGGTGAGCGCCGCGCCGATCACCAGCACCAGCAGGGTCAGCGTGCCGGTCGCGCCCGGGCGGCGCGCGCCGACGAACGCCTCGAACAGCAGCACGACGCAGATCGCCGCGGTGAGATAGATCTCCGGAATCGCGGCGGCAATGGAATGCAGGTTCATCATGGACTCGGGCATCGCCTCTACACCGGAATCTTGGTGGCAATGGCCTGGCTGACCAGGTGCTGAATTGAGGGCTCCATGACCTTCAGCAGCGGCGCCGGCCAGATACCCACCAGCAGCACCACTGCAGCGAGCGCCCCGAGAATCAGGAACTCCCGGCCGTCGAGATCGTTGAGCTTGGCCACGCGCTCGTTGCCCACCGGCCCGAAGACCACGCGCTTGACCATCCAGAGCGAATAGGACGCCCCGAGGATCAGCGTCACGGCCGCGAGCGCCGCGTACCAGAAGCTCGCCTTGAAGCTCGCGAGAATCACCAGGAACTCCCCGACGAATCCCGAGGTGCCGGGCAGACCCGTGTTGGCCAGCGCGAACAGCACCATGAACCCGGCGAACACCGGCATGGTGTTGATCACTCCGCCGTAATCGGCGATCTGGCGGGTATGCATGCGGTCATAGAGCACCCCAACGCACAGGAACAGCGCCCCGGAGATCAGGCCGTGGGAAATCATCTGCACCATCGCCCCGTCCATGCCCATCCCGGCGCCCTGCGTGCTCGCGGTGGTCTTGACGATGGCGTACACGAGGAACGCGCCGAGGGTGACGAAGCCCATGTGGGCGATGGAGGAAT
>JAKCEJ010000239.1 GCA_021838065.1 Pseudomonadota bacterium | reverse complement strand
GAGCTGGCGCGCACGCAGCAGCATGTGCGCCAGGCGCGGATGGACGGCGAGGCCTGCCATGTCACGGCCGTGGGCCGTGATGCGCCCGCCGGCATCGAGCGCGCCGAGCCGCTCGAGCAGACCGCGGGCGCTGTCGAGCAGCGCCGGCGGCGGCGGATCGAGCCACTTGAGGGCCGCGGCGTCGCGCACGCCCCAGCGGGACAGTTCGAGCGCGAGCGGCGCCAGGTCCGCCTCGAGGATCTCCGGCGGTGTGAATGGGGCGAGCGCGCGGTGCGCCGCTTCGCTCCAGAGGCGGTAGCACACACCCGCCTCGAGGCGTCCCGCGCGGCCCTGGCGCTGCTCGGCAGAGGCGCGCGAGATGCGCCCGAGCTCAAGACGGCTCATGCCTGTGTTCGGATCGAAGCGCAGGCGGCGCACCAGGCCGGAGTCGACGACCACGCGCACCCCCTCGAGTGTCAGGCTGGTCTCGGCGATGTTGGTGGAGAGCACGACACGGCGGACGCCGCCCGCCGGGGCCAGGGCGGCATCCTGTGCCTCGGCAGGCAGATCGCCGTAGAGCGGCAGGATGCGGGCGGCGGCGCCCTCGAGCAGCTGCGCCACGCGCCGGATCTCGCGTGCGCCCGGCAGGAACACCAGCACATCGCCGTGCGTCTCTTCGAGCGCCCGCAGCACCAGCCGCGCGAGGCGCTGCTCAGGGCTGGGCGTGCCGCGCGGCGCGCCATCGGGCAGCGGCGGCGCGCCCGTTCCCGCATAGCGCGTCTCGACCGGAAAGGTCTGGCCCGCGGCGCGCACGATCGGCGCCCCGCCGAGCAGCGCGGCGACGGCTTCGGCCTCGATCGTCGCGGACATGATGAGGATCCTCAGGTCCGCGGCCAGCGTCTCACGCGCATCGAGAGCGAGCGCCAGCGCAAGATCGGCCTGCAGGCTGCGCTCGTGAAACTCATCGAAGAGCACCGCCGCGACGCCCTCGAGCGCCGGATCGCTCTGCAGCATGCGGGTCAGCACGCCTTCGGTGAGCACCTCCAGGCGGGTGTCCTTCGAGACCCGGGTGTCGCGCCGCATGCGGTACCCGACGGTGCGTCCGACCGGCTCCCCGAGCGTGCGCGCCATGCGCTCGGCCACGGCGCGCGCCGCCAGCCGCCGCGGCTCGAGCATCAGGATCCGTCTATCGCGCGCCCAGCGCTCGGCGAGCAGAACCAAGGGCACGACCGTGCTCTTACCCGCTCCCGGCGCGGCGGTGAGGACGGCCGAGTCGTGCGCGGCCAGCGCCGCACGCAACGCCGGCAAGGCCGCATCGATGGGCAGACCCGAGTCGCTCGCCACCGGCTGCGGTCAGCTGCGCCAGGCTTCCAGGGCGAACACGCCCCACGCCACGATCATCAGCGCACCGCCGAGGGGGGTGAGAAAGCCCACCCAGCGAGGCACCTGCAGACTCAGGGCGTAGAGGCTCCCGGAAAACACCACCGTGCCGAGGAGCAGCGCCGTCGTCGCCGCCCGGCATCGCTGCACGCTCAGCCGCCGCCTCGAGGGCATTGACTGCAGATCGCGGGTGGCGAGCCACGCGCCCATCGCGAGCAGTCCCAACGACTGGAAGAACTGGTAGCGCACGGCGATGTTGAAGATGCGCACCTGCTGGGCCGACCAGGCGGCCGGCAGCGCGTGCGCGCCGAGCGCGCCGGCGATCGTGGCCAGCGCCAGCAGCACCGCGCCGGCCACGACCGGCACGCGCCCCAGCGATGCATCCCGCGTCATCGCGGTTCAGGCCTGCGGCGGCGTGCCGCCGCGGCCGATCAGCGGCCCGATGAGATCGAGCGGCAGCGGGAAAATGATGAGCTGCGACTTGTCGTGCGAGATGTCCGCGAGCGTCTGCAGATAGCGCAGCTGCAGCGCGCTCGACTGCTGCGCGAGCGCCTTGGCCGCTTCGACCAGCGTCTGGGCCGCCTGGCGCTCGCCTTCGGCGTTGATGACCTTGGCGCGGCGGCTGCGCTCGGCCTCGGCCTGGCGGGCCATGGCGCGGACCATGGTCTCATCGAGATCGACGTCCTTGAGCTCGACATTGGCCACCTTGATGCCCCACGCCTCGGTGTTCTCGTCGAGGATGTGCTGGATGTCGGCGTTGAGCTTGTCGCGCTGCGAGAGCAGATCGTCCATCTCGTGCTGGCCGAGCACCGAGCGCAGCGTGGTCTGCGCGACCTGACTGGTGGCCTCCCAGGCGTTGGCCACCTGGATGATGGCCTTGGCCGGATCGACGATGCGGAAGTAGACGACCGCGTTCACCTTCACCGACACGTTGTCACGCGTGATGACGTCCTGCTTCGGCACGTTGAGCACGATGACCCGCAGGTCCACCTTGTTCATGCGCTGGATGATCGGCCAGAGGATGATGAGGCCGGGGCCGCGCACGCCCGTGAAGCGCCCCAGGGTGAACATGACCGCGCGCTCGTACTCGTTCAGCACCCGCACGGAGGTGAACACGAGCAGCGCGATCAGCACGATAACAACGATCAGGAAATACGGCATGAGACCCTCCCCGCGGCGCCGCGCCTCACAGCGGCTCGACCCACAGTTGCAGACCCTCGACCTTCACGATGCGCGCCCGCTGTCCCCGCTTCAGGGGCGCTGAAGCGAGCGCGTTCCACAGCTCCCCGCCGTAGCGGACCCGGCCGCTCGCCGCGATATCCTCCTCCGCCTCCACGGTGCCGCCCACCATGGCCTGCACCCCGGTCGCCGGCGGGCGGCGCAGGGCGCGGGTGCCAAGATACACGATCCCGAGGATGATCAGCCCTCCGACGGTGGCGATCGCCCCGATCAGCGCGCGGCTGATGTGCATGCCGGGTACTCCCGAGTCGAACAGAACCAGTGATCCGACCACAAAGGCGATAAGCCCGCCGATGCCGAGCGAGCCGTAGGTCGGAAAGAAGAACTCCCCGGCCATCATGGCCGAGCCGACCGCGATCAGCGCCAGCCCGGCGAAATCGGTCGGCAGCAGCTGAAAGGCGAACAGCGCCACCAGCAGCGCGATCACCCCGACCACCCCTGGCAGCACGCCGCCCGGGTGGAAGCCCTCGAAGATCAGCCCCCAGATGCCGATCATCAGCAGTCCGTAGGCGATCATGGGATTGGTGATCACCGCGAGCACGCGGGTCCGCCAGCCCGGCCGCAGCCAAGTGACCGTGACGCCTGCGGTCGCGAGGGTCACCTCGTGCCCGTGCAGCTTGACGGTCCGGCCGTTGAGCTCGCCGAGCAGGGCCGCGAGGTCGGGCGCGATGAGATCGACGACGTGCTCACGCAGCGCATCGTCGGCCGGCAGGCTGGCCGCGCCGCGCACCGCCTGCTCGGCCCACTTGACGTTGCGGCCGCGCAGCTCGGCGAGCGAGCGGATATAGGCGATGGAGTCGTTGAGGATCTTGCGCTGTTCGGCGCTCATGGGCGGACCGGAAGAGGCGCCGCTCTTGCCGGTCGGCGGCGCCGGTGTGGCCCCGCCGAGGGACACCGGCGTCGCCGCGCCGAGGTTGGTGGCCGGGGCCATGGCCGCGATCGGGCAGGCATAGAGGATGTATGTGCCGGCGCTCGCGGCCCGCGCGCCCGAGGGCGCAACGTAGCCCACCACCGGCATGGGCGCAGCCAGGATGGCCTTGATGATCTCGCGCATCGAGGTCTCGAGGCCGCCCGGAGTGTCGATGCGCAGAACGACGAACGGCGCGCCGCGCGCGGCGGCCGTCTGCAGCCCGTTCACGACGTACCTTGCGGTCGCCGGCCCGATGGCGCCGCGCAGCTCGAGCCCGACCGCCGCGCGCTCGGGGACGGAGGTGCCGGCGGCAGGTGTCGCCACCGCCCGCCCTGCGGCCAGCCCTGCGGCCAGCAGCACGATCAGCGCGGTGAACGGCGCTCTCATGACTGCATTATCCTCGCACCAGACCCGCCGGCAACCCGGCTCACAGCGCCCCGGCCCGCCGATCGGGGCGAGGCGCTCTACCACTGACTGTTCATCTGCTCGAACCGGCGGTCGATCTCCGTGCGCGAGGCGCGGATGAGGTCGGCGCTGAACCCGTAGCCGATCTCCGCAACATCCGCTTCGAGGTCGGCCATCACCACCGCGGCGAACTCTGCGGGCTCCAGGTCGATCTGCAGCCGCGGTCGGCGCGCGCGGGCTTCGGGATTGAGGGCGGGGGTGAGCGCCGGAGGGACGACCTCGAACACCTGGATGCCGATCGGCGCCAGCTGGCGGCGCAGCGCCATGCTGAAGGCATGCAGGCCGGCCTTGGTGGCGCTGTAGACGGGCATGCGCGCCGCCGGCACGAACCCGAGGCCGGAGGACACGTTGATGATGGCGGCGGGATGCTTGCCGGCGATGAGCGGCACCATCAGGCCCGAGAGCAGAATCGGCGCCTCCAGGTTGATGCGCACCTCGTTATCCCCGGCGAGGAATTCGCCCGCGCCGCTCGTGAAGTCGATGTCGCGCTGGATGCCGGCATGATTGATGAGGACGTTGACCCGCTCGAACCGGTCGGCCACCCAGCGCGCGAGTTCCTGACAGCCCGCCGCATCCGACAGGTCCGACACCTTGGTGTGCAGCGCGGGGTGGCGCCGCCGCGCGGCCTCCAGACGCCCGCCGCTGCGGCCGCAGATGATCACCTCGCTGCCGTGCTGCAGGAACGCCTCGGCCAGGGCGAGCCCGATGCCGCTGCCGCCGCCGGTGATCAGCAGCGTATTGTCGGAGAGTCTCATCGGCGGGACCGCCGCCGCGGATAGCCCACCGTCTGCGCGAACAGCACGCGCTGCCCCTCGCGCAGCGGCAGCCGGGCCGCGAGCCGGGCGCGGTCGCAATTGTGGAACCAAGCCGCGAGCCCCGTGGCCGCGGC
>JAKCEJ010000010.1 GCA_021838065.1 Pseudomonadota bacterium | reverse complement strand
CTTTCAGCGCGGCGATATAGAGCCGATGATCGCCGCTCCAGTGGCCGTCGGGGTGCTGGGCGGCTCCATGCTCGGCGCGAAGACTCTTAACCGAATGTCCAACGTGCACCTGAAAAAGGTGTTCGTGCCGATGATCGTGCTGGTGGCGCTCAGCATGCTGGCCCGCGGCCTGGGCTGGCTGTAGTGGCCAAGGTGAGGCGTGGGGCCTCACACTGGAGCTTCAGCGGCGCATCAACAGCGGCAATGCACTCGATTGGATCAGCCGGCTCGAGGTGCCGGGCACCAGCCAGTTTAAGATCTCGCCGCGCCGGAAAGCGCCCATGACAAGCCCGTCGGCCTGGTAAGCGGCAGCCGCCTCCAGAAGAACGGCCGCCGTCTTTCGCCCTTCGGGGGCAATCACCCGATAGCTGGCCCCGGCGGCAATCGGCGCAATCGCGGCGCGCGCACCCTCGATGGCACTCTCTTCCGGGTCGACCGCCACTGCCTCGACGTGCTCGGCCGCGGCGAGGAACGGTTTGAACGCGGCGAGGGCGCGATGCAGCGGCGGTATATCCCGCCAGCCCACCATCAGCCGTCGCCCAAAACCGCCTTCCCAGGCGGGCGGCACCATCACCACGGGATGACGGGTGCGCAACAGCGCCGCGCGCAGCCCCTCGCGATGTCCGATGGGCTGAGTATGCGGCGCTGCGAGCACGACCATGCTCGCCGCCTTGCGGTAATGACGCATCACCCGCCATTCATCGCCCTTGTACAGATCGAACTCGACGGAGATGCCGCTCGAGCGCGTCCAATCGGCGACAATGTCGCGCAGCTTCTCGGTCTCGCCTTTTTCACGCTCGGCGAGATGCTCAACCTCGTATTCCGAAAGCTGTTCTTGCGAAGGCAAGAGGATCGAACGCGGCCCGATCTCGACATGCGCAAGCCGCAGCTTCTGGCCGAGACGCTCGCTCATCACCGAAGCGATGCCCAGACACTGTGTAGCGCCGGTGGTAGATGGAAGCAGAACCAGGATGAATCTGGAGTCCATGGCTGGCACCTCGCGAACTGGGCGCAATCTCTAGAGACACTGTACACATCCATTTTATCGCGCGGAAGGCTGCGTTGCGTACCCGTGCCGCTGGCGCCGCGAGAGAGCGGCGGCGGGCCTGCCTCGGCCGGTTCGCCAGCCCCAAAGAGCCCCCGTTCAATCCGGCGGCGGAATCCCCTTCGGGTCGAGCCGCCGCGCATATGCGGCTGCCCTGCCGCAATAGCACCGTTGCGGCATACCCGCACGGTGCGTGTTGCCGGGCCCGAACGACATTCCGACGACAGCGCGCGGTACGCAGCGGGCAAGGGAGCCAGGGCGGCCAAGCCCGCCAGCTCGGCCATGGCGCGCCGGAATGACCGCCACCCGGGGGGACCGCAAGCCCACGGGGATTCGGCGCCCTGAGCGCTCCGGCACCAGCCGGCCGGCAGGTTCGGACTCAGTCTCATCCGGCGCATCGCAGTCCATGAGGCCGGCCGCGCGAGGCCCCGCGCGTTCAGCCGCGACCGGCATGGCGCGCAGCCATTCGCGCAAGCGTGCGCCGCATGCGGGCCGCAGCGCCGGTGGCCCCAGCACCCGCACGTCCTCGCCGGGGCGCATTGGCCCCCGGATGCCGAACTCCTCGGACTCGATGGGCCCAGTGCAGGATACCTACCCCCGCCGGTCGGGTCTGCTGGCGGTTCGCGCCGCAGCCGCTGTGACGTAAGTTCGGAGCAGTTCCAGCGGCTCCCGTCCGCGCGCAGACACGCGCACCCGGGCGCTGAGCGCATCAGAGCGCGTCTCGATCCGTCGCGCCGCTTGCCGCCAACATGCGCCCAGATCGAACGGCCCATCGGGAACGCTCGAGTCAGCGAGCACCTGTGCCTCGATGACGTTCGAGACGCGATAGGTGCGTACCTGGGTCGAGCGGCGCCAGCGTACGCCACTGGGCATCGCCGCCGCGTCGATAGCGAATCCGCAGCGCATGAGCGCCGCACACCGCACGCGCCACTGCGGGCAGCTGTGGTGCGCGCTCCGAGGTGGGAGATGCGATACAGGGGAGCCTCATGAGCATTCTCAACTTTCAGGTGATGGGGCTGCGCCAGTACACGCTGCATCGCGACATGCACGAGACGCTGATCGAGCTGTTCGAGCGTGAGCTCATCGAGCCCCAGGCGGCGGTTGGCTGTCACGTGCTCGGTCCGTTTCGCGACCTGGGCGACCCGGGCCGTTTCGTCTGGTTCCGGGGCCTTCGGGACATGCCGGCTCGAGCCGAAGCGCTCGGCGCGTTCTACGGCGGGGCGACTTGGCGGACCCATCGCAACGCCGCAAACGCAACGATGATCGACTCGGACAATGTGCCCCTGCTGCGCCCGGCGCGCCCCGGATCGGGGTTGCGGCTCACCGATACCGATACGCATCGCGCAGAGCAATCCGGTGCGCTGTGCACCATGATCTGCAGCTTGCAGGCACCGGTGGATGAGGCATTCCTCACGCCATTCGAGCGTGAAATCGCCACATTCCTCGCCGCAGACGGCACACCCGTGTTCGGTTCTTTCGTGATCGAGCCGGCCGAGAACAATTTTCCGGCGCTGCCGGTGCGCGCCGGTGAGAGCCTCTCCCTGCGGGTCTGTCCCGACACCGCGGCGCCGCTCGCCTCACCGGCCCCCCCGGAGAGGCTGCCTCTCGCGCCCACGGCCCGCTCGCGGCTGAGTCAGTCGCCGCGGCGCCGGGCGCGGCGCAGGCGCCGCCAGAGCAGACTCAGCCCCAGCCAGGCGGCGAACGCCGCGAACGGCCAGGCGAGCACCTGCGGCACCCAGAATCCGAGCGTGGCGAGCACCACCAGCGCAGCACCCGCCACCGTCAGCACGCCGCGCTCGGAATCCCCCAACACTCGCCGGTTGGCGATCGCCGCACCCACCGTGTTGGCGATACGCAGCGCGCTCGCCGCAGCCCGCGACGAGCTGCCGCCGCGCGCGCCGCGCAGGGTCAGCGCCTGGGGCTGGGGCCGCCGCCCCCTCAGCTGCAGCTCGGTGGCGTTGTCCAGATCGCGCAGGTACTGCTCCTGCATCTGCCCGGCGAAGCCGCTGTCCTCGATGGCGGCGTCGAGCTCGCAGTTGGCGAGCCAGCTCGAGAGGTTCAGGTTGGACGAGCCCACGCGCGCCCACCGGCCGTCGGCCACGGCGGTCTTGGCGTGCATCATGCTGCCGTTCCACTCGAACACCCGGATGCCCGCCTCGAGCAGCGGACGATACCCGGCGCGAGAGAGCGCACCGACCGCGGGCAGGTTGTTGCTGCCCGGCACCAGCAGGCGGACGTCCACGCCGTCGGCGGCGGCTGCGGCAAGACCTCGCACGTAGGTCGGAATGCCGACGAAATACGCATCGCTGATCCAGAGGCTGCGCGTGGCCATGGCGGCAATCAGACTGTCGAGCCGGTACATCGCCCCGTGCGCCGGCAGCGTCGCGATGACTCGCAGCGCGACCTCGCCGCATGGCGCCGGCGTCGGCGCTGCGGCGAAGGGCAGCGGCGCGCCGAGTCCCGCCCAGCTGTCGCGGAAGGCGGCCTCGATGTCGGCGACCGCGGGGCCGGCGATCAGCACGCCGCTGTCCCGCCAGGGCGCGATGCCGCGGGCCGGATCGCCGAGCCACTTCGCCGCAAGGCACACCCCGGAAATCGAGCCGACCTGCCCGTCCGCCACCAGCAGCTTGCGGTGGTCGCGGCCGATCCAGCCGAGCGGGCTCTCCACGCGCGGCCGGTTGAACGCGCGCACCTCGACGCCGGCTGCGCGCAGCGGGGCGAAGAACGCGCGGCCCGCGTTGCCGAACGTGCCGAACCAGTCGTGGATCAGCGCCACGCGCACCCCGGCGCGCGCGCGCGCAATAAGGAGGTCGCGGAAGCGCCGCCCCACGGCATCGTCGGCGATGATGTAGTTCTCAAGCAGCAGGTAATGACGCGCCGGCTCGATCAGCGCCGCCCAGGCCTGAAAGTGCGCCTCGGCGTCGATCAACAGCTGCACGCGGTTGCCGCTCACCAGCGGCGCACCGGCGGCGCGGCTCAAGGCCTGACCGGCAAGCAGCCGCAGCGAGGCGAACAGCCGGTGAGCCGAATGGGGATCCTGGGCGCGCATCGTCACAGTGTATGCGCAGGCGCTTGAGCGGCGATACGGGGCCTCAACACGGCAGGCGATCCGGCGCCGCGAGGGTGAGCAGATCGACCCGCTCAGCCAGGGGCGCGAGCAGCACCCGGGCGGGCGCTGCGAGGATGTGCGGCAGCGGAACCAGCCCGTACACCACGCGCTCGTAGACGGCGCCGCCGAGCAGATACTGGCGCGGTCCGGCCGCGAGCGCGGCGGCCGGGGCGCACCGCCGGATCAATCCCCGGCGATGGTCATCTCGCCGATGAGCAGCGAAGGACAGCGGATCGTGCCGCGCACATCGACGTCCTCGCCGAGCGCCACGATGTTCTGGTACAGCTGGCGAAGGTTCCCCGCGATGGTCACCTCGTGGACCGGATGGACGATGGCGCCCCCCTCCACCCAGAACCCGCTCGCGCCGCGCGAATAATCGCCGGTCACGCCATTGACTCCCTGGCCCATCAGCTCCGTGACCCACAGGCCCGAGCCCATCTCCCCGAGCAGCGCCTCGGGCGAGCGCGGCGCGGCCGAGCCGACCAGCAGGTTGTGGATGCCGCCGGCGTTGCCCGTGGTCGTCAGGCCGAGCCGCCGCGCCGAGTAGCTGCCGAGCACGTAGCCCTGCAGGACCCCGCCCTCGATGAGCTCGCGATCGCGGGTGGCGGCGCCCTCGGCGTCGAACGGAGCGCTGCCGAGGCCCTTGGCGATGTGCGGCCGCTCGCTCATGCGCACGAACGCGGGGAACACGCGCTCGCCGGCCGCATCGAGCAGGAAGGTGGCCTTGCGGTACTGGCTCGAGCCGCTGATCGCTCCGATGAAATGCTGCACCAGACCGCGGGCCATCTCCGCAGCGAACAGCACCGGCGCGCGCCGCGTGGTGAGCTTGCGCGAGCCCAGGCGCGCGCAAGCGCGCCGCCCGGCGGCGATCCCAACCGCCTCGGGCGACTCGAGCTCGAGCGGATCACGGGCGGCCGTGAACCAGTAATCGCGCTGCATCTGTCCGGCCTGCTGCGCGATGAGCGAGCAGCTGACGGAGTGGCTGGTGCCGGAGAAGCCGGCAAGGAAACCGAGCGAATTGCCGTATACGCCGGTGTGGCGCTGCGTGCTGACCGAGGCGCCCTCGGAGTTGGTGATGCGCGCATCGACGCTCATCCCGGCCTGCTCGCAGCGGCGCGCGATGTCGATGGCGGCATCGGCGGCGAGTTCCCACGGGTGATCGAGGTCCAGGTCCGGGATATCGCGCGCCAGGGCCTGCGGCTCGACCAGACCGGCGTAGGGATCCTCGGCGGTGTAGCGCGCGATGGAGCACGCCTTCTCCACGCTCGTGCGCACGGCCTCGCGGCTGAGGTCCGCGGTGCTTGCCGCTCCCTTGCGCTTGCCGAAATACACCGTGACCGCCAGGCCCCGGTCGCGCTGGTATTCGGTCGTCTCGACCTCCCCGAGACGCACCGTCACCCCGAGCCCCTGCCCCACGCTCGCGTCGGCCTCGGCCTCGGTCGCACCGTGCCGCGCGGCCTCTTCGAGCGCATAGCGCACGGCATCCTCCAGAGCGGCGGTGGCGGCATGCGGCTCGAGCGCCTGTGACATGGGCAATCCTCGCGGGTCCTGAAGGCCATCGGCCGGGCGGGCCGGCGCGCACACCCGTCTCCGTGCTCACGGAACCGGGCGGAATGCGCTAGTGTAGCAGTCATGGACTGGCTCTCACTGCACCCGCGCCATGCGCGCCGCTGAGCCCGAGGCGGGCGGGCCGCAGGACGGTCCGCCGAGCAAGAGCGAGCGCAAACGGGCGGCGCACGCCGCTCAGGACCTCGGCGAGGCGCTGATCAGCCTTCGCGACCGTGAGCTCGAGGCGCTCGAGCTGCCCGCGGTGCTGCTCGAGGCCGTGCGCGCGGCGCGCAGCATCCGCAGCCGCGCCGGCGCGGTGCGCCAGCGCCAATACATCGGCAAGCTGATGCGCCGGATCGACCCCGAGCCGATCCGCCGCGCCCTGGCGGGGCGCAGCGCGCGCGATGCGCAGGAGACCGAGCGCTTCAAGCGGGCCGAGCACTGGCGCGAGCGCCTGCTCGCGCAGGGCGAGGCGGCGCTCGATGAGCTCGCGGCCGCCCGGGCGGGGCTCGAGCGCGCCGAGTGGGTCCGGCTGGTGCGCGCCGCGCGCGCCGAACGACCGTCGGGCTCGGCCACGCAGGGTCCGGCGGGCCGAGCGCTCTTTCGCGCGCTGCGCAGCCTCCTTGGGTAGAATTCCACGGATGAAAGCGCTGGTCGGCATCATCATGGGTTCGACGTCGGACTGGGAGACGCTGCGCGCGGCCGCCGACATGTTGGACAAGCTTGCGATCCCCTACGAGGTCCAGGTGGTCTCGGCGCACCGCACCCCGGACCTGCTGTTCGAGTACGCTGCCGGCGCACGCGGGCGCGGACTCGAGGTGATCATCGCCGGCGCCGGGGGCGCGGCGCATCTGCCCGGCATGGCTGCCGCCAAGACCACTCTGCCGGTGCTCGGCGTGCCGGTGCAGTCGAAGGCCCTCGGCGGGCTCGACTCGCTGCTGTCGATCGTGCAGATGCCCGCCGGCGTGCCAGTCGCCACCTTCGCCATCGGCGCCGCAGGTGCGGCCAACGCGGCGCTGTGCGCCGCGGCGATCCTCGCCAACAAGCACACGGCTGTCGGCGAGGCGCTCGAGAGATTCCGGCGCGATCAGACCGCCGCCGTGCTCGCCCAGCCCGACCCGCGCGCGGTCCGCTCATGACGGTCGGGGTGATCGGCGGCGGCCAGCTTGGCCGCATGCTGGCGCTGGCCGGCTATCCGCTTGGACTCGACTTCCTGTTCCTCGACCCCTCGAAAGAGGCCCCCGCCGCCAGGGTCGCCCCCGTGGTGCACGGAGAGTTCACCGATTCGCCGCTGCTGAAGTGGCTGTCGCGCGAGTGCCAGGTGCTGACCTTCGACTGGGAGAATATTTCGGTCGAGGCACTGCGCCGGCACGCCACCGGCGCGCGCCGCGCGCGCATCTGCCCGCCGGTGACGGCGCTCGCGACCGCCCAGGACCGGGTCGCGGAGAAGCGCCTGTTCGAGCGCCTCGGCATTCCGACCACGCGCTGGCGGGCGGTCGGATCGCGCGCCACGCTCGAGCGCGCATTGCGCGAAGTCGGCCTGCCGGGGGTGCTCAAGACGCGGCGCATGGGTTACGACGGCAAGGGGCAGATGCGCATCCGCACGCACGCCGATGCGCTGCACGCCTGGGAGAGTCTCGGCAGCGTGCCGCTCATCTACGAGGAGTGGGTGCCATTCGATTGCGAGGTCTCCATCATCGGCGCGCGCAGCACCCGCGGGCAGACCGCGTTCTACCCCTTGAACGGCAACGTTCACGCCAACGGTATACTGCGCGTCACCCGTGCGCCGTACGGCCCGTCCCGCTGGCACCGCGCCGCCGTCGGTTACCTCACCCGCTGCCTCGAGCACTTCCGCTACACCGGCGTGTTGACCATTGAATTCTTCGTGCGCAACGGCCGACTGATCGCCAACGAGATGGCACCGCGCGTGCACAACTCGGGCCACTGGACCATCGAGGGCTGCGCCACCAGCCAGTTCGAGAATCACCTGCGGGCGATTCTCGGCCTGCCGCTCGGCTCGACGCGCCCGAGCGGCCACAGCGCCATGGTCAATCTGATCGGCCAGATGCCAGAGCGCGCGCGGCTGCTCGAGGTCGAGGGCCTGCATCTGCACGATTACGGTAAACAGCCCCGGCCGGGCCGCAAGCTCGGGCACTGCACGCTGGTGGAGCCCACCGCCTCCCGGCGCGACCGGCTGGCGCGCCTGGTGCTCGCGCGGGTGGCCCCGGGTGTACGGCTGCCGTAGCATAGCCGCCAGCCATGTACATCGAGCCGTTTCATCTGAAGGAACTGCCGTTCAGGCTCAGCCCCGACCCGCAGTTCCTGTACCTGTCCAAACAGCACGCCCGCGCCAAGGCGTACATGGAGTCGACGATCTGGTTCGCCGACGGCTTCGTGGTGATCACGGGCGAGATCGGCGCGGGCAAGACCACCCTCATCGAGTCGTTCCTGCGGGAGATCCCGCAGGATGTGGTGGTCGCGCAGATCAACCAGACGCAGGTCTCGGCAGTCGACTTCCTGCAGTCGCTGCTCGCGCAGTTCGGCTTCTCGCCGTTCAAGATGAAAAAGAGCGAGCTGCTGGTCACGCTCAACAATTTTCTCATCGAGCAGTACGCCGCCGGGCGGCGCGTGCTGCTGATCGTCGATGAGGCGCAGAATCTCTCCCAGCGCGTGCTCGAGGAGATCCGACTGCTCTCGGGCGTGGAGACCACCAAGGAGAAGGTGCTGCGCATCATCCTGGCCGGTCAGCCCGAGCTCAACGCCAAACTCGACGCCCCGGAGCTCGTGCAGCTCAATCAGCGCGTACGGCTGCGCTTTCATCTCTCGGCGCTCTCGCCGGAGGAGACCGCAGAGTACATCCGCCACCGGCTCGCCGTGGCCGGCGCGGGAGAGCGGGAGATCTTCGCGCCCGACACCTTCGCCGAGATCCACCGCTACGCCGGCGGCGTTCCCCGGCTGATCAACACGCTGTGCGACACGGCCATGATGGCCGCCTTCACTGACGACCGTGACCACGTCATCGCCGCGGACATCGCCAGCGCGGTCGGCGAGCTGCAGTGGGTGGAATTCGCCGCGCGCCCGCAAGGGTTCGGCCCGGCGACCGCAGCGCGCCCGCGCGGCAGGCGCGAGTCGGCCCTGCCGCCGCTGGCGCGCCTGCAGGTGCTCGAGGGCGGCCGTATGCTTCAGGAGATCGCGCTGCTGCCCGGGCGGATCATCGTCGGGCGGACGCCGGACAACGATCTGCAGATCGACAGCCGCTTCATCAGCCGTCATCACTGCCAGATCACCACCACCACTCACGCGAGCATCATCGAGGACTTGAACAGCACCAACGGGTTGTACGTCCGGGCGCTGCGGGTGCACCGGCATTACCTGCGCGACGGGGACGTCGTGCTGATCGGCAAGCACGAGCTGCTCTACATCGATGAGCGGGTGCCACAACCGCGCGGCAATCCGAACGACACCTTGCCGGGCATCCCGACGCTCGGCCACGACGAGGAGACCCTCGCCGGGGAGGATCTGCCGCTCGAGATTCCAACCGTCTCGCCGCGCAACAACTAGTCGAGGTCCCGATCCTGCGGCCCGCCGGGCGCATCGCCCGGCGGCCGCTCCCGGTCGGCGCGGCCGGCGTCGTAGCGCGCGCCGAGCTCGCGGAAGCCGCGCCGCCGCAGCAGCAGCACGGCGCCGGCGAGCAGGCAGGCGAGGCCGGCGATGCCGCTCACCAGGCTCAGCGCGCGCGAGGCGGCGGCGAAGTCGCTGAACCCGAGCGCCGCCAGGCCGAGGAGGATGTACAGCCAGGGCAGCGCCTCGTAGAGTCGTCGCGGGACGTGCATACGCTTCTCAGACATGGGTCACCTGCAGGATGCTGTGCCGGATCTGCTCGCTCAGGACGAACTGCGCGTCCGCGGCCACCTGCATCAGAACCTCGTCGAACTCGAGCATCCCCCCCCGATTGACGCGGATGACGGCGCGCTGGCGCAGCAGATCGATGAAGTTCGCGAACAGTGCGCGGTCGAAGAACTCCGGGGAATTCAGGCCGTAGAGCAGCGCGATGCGCTGCGCGGCGAGCTGACAGCGCTCCTCGAGGCTCGCCTGGGTGATCGCGCCGGAGCCGGCTTGGACGAGCAGCGCGATCGCCAGGTAGTACCGCTCGATGGTCTGCAGCGTCGCCTGCGCGAGAATCGACAGCTGCATCGCCTGGGCGCTCGAGGGCGGCGGGCGGCGCCAGAGGGCGCGGCCGGAGCCGCGCTCGATGAGGCCATGGCGGGCAAACTCGGCGAGCATGCGCTCGACCACCGCCGGCAGCTCCGGCTCGCTCCATCGCAGGAACAGCTCCGCGGCGATGTACGGGTAGATGCGCCCCGCGAGGCGCAGGATGTCCTCGTGCGGCACCTCGGCGTTGCTGAGGAAGACGCACGCCAGGAGCGATGGCATGGCGAAGAGGTGCAGCACGTTGTTGCGCAAGTACGCGGCCAGGACCGCGCTCTCATCGCTCATGCGCAGCACGTCCCCGGACGGATGATTCTGGCGCTGCAGAGTCTTCATTGACTCCCCATAGGCGACGATCTGCTCACCAGAGAGCGCCGTCACGGTCACCCGCTCGCTGTAGGGGACCCCAGCGAGCAGCTCGCGGTACAGATCGATCTGCCGGATGAGATCGGGTTCGGGCAGTGCCTGGCGCGGCATGGCGAGCAGCGCCATCGCCAGCAGGTTCACCGGCGTGACCGCCGCGGCCGCGTTGATGTTGAGCATGATCCGCCCGGCGAGCTCATCGACCGCCGCGGCCACCCATGCGGCCCGCGTGTCCTCGTCGAAGCGCTGCTCGCGCCACGGGCCGTGCCGCTCGAGGATCTCCTCGAGCGCGACCGGCTCGCCGAGGTTGACGTGCACCCGCCCGAAGCGCTCGCGCAGCCGGCCGAGCGAGCGCACCAGCCCGAGCACGCTCTCCTTCTCCTTCGGCTTGCCCGAAAGCTCCCCGACGTAGGTCGCCCCCTCGAGGATGCGCTCGTAGCCGAAGTACACGGGCACGAACACCACCGGGCGGAGCGGATCGCGCAGGAAGCTGCGCACGGTCATCGACAGCATGCCGGTCTTCGGCTGCAGAAGGCGGCCGGTGCGGCTGCGGCCGCCTTCGATGAAGTACTCGATGGAATGACCGCGCGCCATGATGGTGGCCAGGTATTTCATGAATACCACGGTGTACAGGGCATTGCCGCGGAAGCGCCTGCGGATGAAAAACGCCCCGCCCATGCGCAGGATGCGCCCCACGATCGGCAGATTGAGATTGATGCCGGCGGCGATGTGCGGCGGCGCGTAGCCGTTGACGTAGATGACGTACGAGAGAAGCATGTAATCCATGTGGCTGCGGTGGCAGGGCACGTAGACGATCTCGTTGCCCTGCGCCGCCCGCTCGAGCGTCTCCAGGTGCCCCACCGTCACGCCGTCGTACAGCCGGTTCCACAGCCAGGTCAGCACGCGCTCGAGAAAACGGACGAAGGCGTGTGAATAGTTGGCCGCGATCTCGTTGGCATAGCCGGCGGCCTCGCGCAGCGCCGCCCGGCGCGTGATCTTCTTCTCGCGCATCAACTGCGTCACGGCGGCGCGCACGGCGCTCGTGCGCAATACGCGCGTCACGACCACGCGCCGATGCGACAGATCCGGACCGATGCGCGCGGCGCGGCGCTGAACGTACAGTGCGCGCAGCGAGCGCGTCACGCGGCGCCCGCTCAGCGCCGGCCCGCTCTCCTGCCCCACGAGGCTGCGCAGCGAGATCGGCTCCTCGAACTCGATCAGGGTATTGCGGCCATTGAACAGCACCTGCAGGAACTTGCGCACGCGGCTGGTGAGCGCCCAGTTCTCCACGAGCAGCAGCCGGAACCAGGACTGCTCGCGCTGCGGCGCGCGCCCCCAGTAGACCGCGACCGGCACCAGATCGATGTCCGCGCTCGGATCGGCATCGAGCGCGCGCAGCATCTGCTCGATCTGCGGCGGCGGGCGCCGGTCGAGCCGCTCGTTCCAGAATCCGCGCAGGCGGCTGAGAGAGAAGTTCGAGCGCAGCTCGCCGCGGCGGCCGAGCAACCGCTTGCGCGGGCGCGGCAGATCCATGCTGTCGCACACGTTCTGCAGCACCGCGAGGTCGACGGCGCTGCGGCGCTCGAGCACGTAGCACACCGGGTTGGCGCGAGCGCGCAGACGGGCCGCCGCATCCTCCGGGAGGATCCTGCAGCGCACCCACAGCGCCAGCACTCGGTGCAAAAACCAGTTCATGCAATCGTCCGGCCCGATTACCGCCGCAGCGAGACCCGCGCTGCGGGCATGCCGCAGATTTTATTCGAAGGCCAGCGTGGGCAAATCGAGCGCAATGAGAAAATATTCGAACAGATTCTGGATCACGCGGATCTGGTTGTGCAGATTGTGATCGCTGTCGAGCAGGTGCAGCGCCGCGCGGCAGCTCTGGGCGAAACGCACGCTGTGCTCGAAGGGCACGACCTCGTCGCGCCAGCCGTGCACCACCGCGGCGGGGCAATCGACGATCCCGGCGCGCAGCGGCGGCAGCTCGGGGAAATACAGCGCCGGGGCCATCAGGAAAATGCCCCGCGCGTGCAGCACCGAGGCGCTCGCCACAGTCACGTAACCGCCGAGGCTCGAGCCGACGAGCACCAGATCGCCGCTCAACACCTTGCAGTAGTCGGCGAGCTGGGCAATACGCTCGCGCGGCGGCTCGATGCCGCGGTAATCGACCGAATGCGCCTCGTATCCCTCGCTACGCGCCACCTCGGCGAGCGCGGTGATCTTGCGGCCCCACGGCCCGCTCGCCTGACCATGCGAGAACACCACGTGGCGCTGCGGTGCGGCCGCTTCAGCCGCGCCGGAAGGTTCCCCCGCGGATGGCGTCTCCTCACTCATCGGGCAATCATGCCGGCAAATGCCGCACTAAGCCATAGCGGCGCGGCCCGGATCAGTGGCGGATCGTCGACTCGGCCGGCCACTCCCCCGGCGGGCGCATCGCCAGGCGATTGACGGACACCGGGCGCGCGCGGCTCGCCGCCGGCTGGTGACTGACCAGCCAGGTGTCGAACTCGCCGGCGCGGCGCGCCGCGATGCCGAACAGCAGATTGACCCGGCCGGCCGCGATCGATTGCGGATGATTGATCCGCTCGTCGCAGACCACGAAATAGCGCTCCTCGCGCGAGTCGCCGGCAAAGGCGCCGTCCGCGGCGAGCCGCTGCAGATACGCGTCCACCAGCGAGCGGCCCCGCGCCCAGGTGGCCGGCGCGTTCTGCTCGAAAAGCATCCAGCGGGTGCCGCGCTCGACGCTCGCGGCGATCCGCAGCGCCAGCCTGCGGGCGGAGAGAAACTTCCAGTCGGGCGAGCCGTTGGCTCCGGCCGCCAGCGTACGCGCGCTCACCGCCGGCTCCGCGCCGGAGCGAGTCGCGACCAGGGTGTTGATGCCGGTGAGCGCGAGCCGCGCCCGCTGCGACAGGGACACCTCGACGGCCGGCTGCAGGCCTGCGCGCAGCACGCTCTCCTCCTCGCCCGCGCCCATCGGCTGGCTCTCCTCGGCACGCGAGATGAGCCCCGCCGCCGCACCGCAGCACGCGAAGGTCTCGAGCCTGCCGCGCAGCCGGTCGAGCGCGCGCAGGCGCGGGTAGTACATGACGGCATGATCGCTTCGGAACGGCCACTTGCGCATCGCGACGATGGCCTCCTGCGGGCTGTCCCAGCCGCCCGGCGGATCGACGATGAGCAGCGCATGGCGCTCCCGGCACAGACGCGCCGCCACGAGCAACGTGCCGAGACCGACATCCTGCTCCCGCGTCAGGGGCGGGACGCACAGAAAATCGAACGCCTCGGCCGCGAGTGCGAACAGGCCGGTTCCCTCGGATGCCGAACCGATGAGGTCGTAATCGGTGATCGGCCCGCCATCATCGCCGTCGGAGTTCGATCCGACGTAACCGATGCTGAAGCCCCCCGGGCCCGGGCCGGAGCGCTCCGGACGCTGCGGCGGCAATGGCGCTATGGCACGCGCGAGCTGCGAATGCACCAGCACGTCGGTGATGAACCGATCCGACTCCGGCACGAGCGAGACGCGGCGGAATATCTCCTGGTCCTCGACCCGCTCCGAGCCGGCCGCGCGCACCCGCTGCAGCACCAGGTTGAACACGGCGTCGTTTTCGGCGATGCCATCGTAGTCCACGGAGGCGCGCAGATACTCCCGCGATCCGGGGTGGACGCCCGCGAGCCGCAGAGCCCCGGAACCGGCCGGCAGCGTCAGGCTGGGGGACCGGGCGCCGTTGGCGACCCGCACCACGAGCGCCTTGCCGCCGCCGCTGGCGAAGAACTGCTCCACCGCATACGAAAGCGTCGAGAGCTGCCAAAGGCCGCCGAAGATCTGCTGGAATTGCGTGAAGCTCGTCACCGGCACCGGACGGTGCAGCGGCCCCTTCAGCGTCCGGCCGACAAAAGCGGTCACCGGCTGGCGGCGCGCAACCGCCGGCTCGGCGCCATCATCCTCAAGGGAAAGACCCGGAACGCCTTCAACCACCGGTATGTCCCCGCGGCGTTATTTTTAGTTGATCGAGCGCCTCAATTTACCACAAGACCCGGGCGGCCCGCCCGCTCGCGGCCTCGCCGTCCCCGCGCCAGGGCCGCAGAGGCCAGGGCGATTCAGTCGGCGCCCCGAGCCGCTCCCGAGACCTGCGCTCCGCCCGCGCGATGAGCCCGCAGATCGGCGCGATCGGACTTCAGGTCCGCCGCGTGCTTGCCCTTCAGCGAGGCGTCGTAGCGGGCCATGATCTTGTGGAACTCGGTTCTGGTGAGCGGCAGATGCGTCTGCCCGTTCCAGGCCGAGCCCTTCGGCAGGCGGTTCTGCACCAGTGTCGCGACCAGCCCCTCGCCCACCAGGCCCGTGCCGGACACCGCCAGGGGAACGATCTTGGGGCTTGCCACCAGGGCGCGCACGCGCTGCCAGTCGATGCGCTGGTCCGCGCGGGCCAGATGGTGGATCAGCGTGCGAGTCAGCATGTGATCGAGGAGCGTGGCGTTGGTCTTCCACGGCCGCTTGTCGTCCTTGAGCGCGCCATAAGCCTGCATGTACAGCCGCCCGTCCTTCCAGCCGAACAGGTACGGCTGGTTGACGATGCGCACCGGCGTGCCGTTCGGCACCTCCCGGAACAGCTGCTTGATGTCCTCCGGATACAGGTGGATGCAGCCGTGGCTGACGCGCCGCCCCACGCCGGCCGGCTTGTCGGTGCCGTGGATGAGGACGTCGGTGTGATAGCCGGTCGCGGCAAGCGGCATGGCCCAGTTGCCGAGCGGATTGTTGGGGCCGGCCGGAACCACCCGCGGCAGCGGCACACCCTCGCGGGCATGCTCGGCCAGGATCGAGCGCGGCGGGATCCACGCCGGATGGGCGATGTGCCCGACGATGCGCGTCACGCCCGTGTACGTGGGCCAGCCCAGTCTGCCGATCCCGACCGGATGAGTGATGACGATCTGCGGCTGGCCCGGCTTGTGCGGCGGAAAATAAAAGAGCCGCATCGCCGCGATATCCACCACGATGCCGACGTGCGGCGCGTCCGGGAGAATGAACTGCGTCGGCACGATCACCGGTGTGCCGACCGACGCAAGCCACGGGTTGACCTTGGGGTTGGCATGTTTGATCGCGTCGTACCCGACATCGAAGAGGCGTGCGACGTCGGAGAGAACCTGGTGCGGCTTGAGGCGCACGATCTGCACGCGACCGATCACGTCCTGGCCCGGCTTGAGCACGAAGCGCTCGGTCTGCACCGGCGCGGCCAGCTTGACCTGTGCCGTGGCCGGAGCGGCGGCGCGGGCGGATGTGATGGCGCAGCCGACCGCTGCAAGAGACAGGCAGGCCGCGAAACCGACGCAGGAATGGGCGCGTTTCATGTCAGCGCATTATGACAGGTTGACGGCCGATATGTTTTGGCTGCGCAGAAAAAAGCCCCGATCCGCCGGGGACCGGGGCGATAAGGCGGACTATCGTAGAGGGGGGCAGTCCGCCCAGGGGGACTCAGTGTAGACGCGCCCAGTGAAGGATCCGAATATCCTCCGAGTCCAGGTTGAAATTGACGGCCAGCAGTGAGCGTAATTCACCCAGTTCACGCCGATCGCGCAGCGGCTCGCGCAGCTCCACCACACCGCTCCACTCGTGGGTTGAGCGGCTCTCGCGCTCATCACCGCCACCGGTCAGGAAGTGCGTGTAATACTTCGCAGCCACGCGCAAAGCCTAGCGCCGCTGCTGCCGCCGGGACCGTGAAGCTGTGCTCAGATTGTCGGGATTCCGCGACCGTCGGGGAGCGGCGGCCCCCCTGCCGCGCCCCTGCCGCCCGTCCATGAGCCGCTATCGACCCCCATCGCCCGCCGCCTCCCAATACATCACCCCGCGGGG
Source organism: Pseudomonadota bacterium (assembly GCA_021838065.1). Classification (GTDB taxonomy): domain Bacteria; phylum Pseudomonadota; class Gammaproteobacteria; order Steroidobacterales; family Steroidobacteraceae; genus 13-2-20CM-66-19. The sequence goes on along the minus strand of JAKCEJ010000010.1, from coordinate 4,388 downwards.
CGCCGAGCGGCTGCGCGAGGAGCTCGACAGGCTGTGGCGTCTCGAGCGTCCCCAGGTGACACGCGCCGTGACGGAAGCGGCCGCCCAGGGCGACCGCTCGGAGAACGCCGAATACACCTATGGCAAGCGCCGCCTGCGCGAGATCGACCGGCGGGTCCGCTACCTGCGCAAGCGGCTCGAGGGCATGGTGGTGGTCGGGCAACCGCCCTCGGATCCGAGCGGCGTGTACTTTGGGGCATGGGTGACCCTCGAGACGCAGGACGGCGAGGAGGTCCGCTACCGCATCGTCGGACCCGACGAGATCGGCAGCGAGCCCGGATACATCAGCATGGACTCGCCGCTCGCCCGGGTGCTGCTCGGGCGGCGCCTCGATGAGCAGGTGAGCGTCGAGCTGCCGGGCGGCACGCGCCGCTTCGTCATCGTCGAGGTCGAGTACCCGGCGGCCTGATGCACGCGCGAAGCGCTACCACGTGACCCGCACGTTCTTGAACTGCCAGGGATCGGTCGCGTCGATGTCTTCCGGAAATAGCCGTCCCCGCTCGTGCAGGGGCGTCCAATCGGTGTACCGGCCGACCACCGGACCTAAGTAGGGGCGGCAGATCTCGAGGCTGCGCTGGAAGTCCATCTCCTCCGGCTCGACGATGCCCCGGTTGGGGTTCTCCATGGCCCACACCACACCGGCGAGCACGGCGACGGTCACCTGCAGGCTGGTGGCGTTGTTCCACGGCGCGAGCCGGCGCGCCTCCTCGATCGAGAGCTGCGAGCCGTACCAATAGGCGTTCTTCTTGTGCCCCGCGAGCAGCACGCCGAGCTCATCGCTCCCGCTGACGATCTCCTCCACCAGCAGCCGCTGCCGCTCCTGCTGCAGATAGTTGCGCCCGGCGAGCTCGTGCACCGACATCACCGCCGCGTCGCAGGGGTGGTAGGCATAGTGCACCGTCGGACGGTAGACGACCTGAGAGCCCTCGCGCACGGTGAGGTAGTCGGCGAGCGAGATCGCTTCCCCGTGCGTGATGCAGAAGCCGTAAAAGTGGCCGGCGAGCGGCGTCCAGGTCCGCACCCGCGTGCCCGCGCCGGGCTGCATCAGGTAGATCGCGGCCTGGCAGCCGGCCTCATGCCGCTTGCCGTCGCGCGGGAAATTGCGCTCGTGCGTGCCCCAGCCCATCTCGCTCGGCTGCGAGCCCTCGCCCACGAAGCCATCGATGGACCAGGTGTTGACGAACTCGCCTGGCTGCTTCGGCTCACGCGCAGTCTGGGTGTCGCGCTCGGCGACGTGGATGGTCCTCACGCCGAGCTGACGGGCGAGCTCGCCCCACTCCCCGCGCGAGGCCGGCGTGCGCACATCGAGGTCCGTGTCGGCCGCGATATTGAGCAATGCCTGCTTCACCAGGTGGGACACCAGGCCCGGATTGGCGCCGTGGGTCAGCACGGCGGTCGGCGAACGCTCGTTGCCGGGGCGCAGCGCGAGCGCCTCCTCGCGCAGCGCGTAATTGGTGCGCCGCCCGGCGGGCACGGTCGGATCGGTGTAGCCGCCGGGCCAGGGCTCGATGCAGCTGTCGAGGTACATCGCGCCCTTCTCCCAGCACAGCCTGATCAGCGCGAGGCTCGAGACGTTCACCGAGACGTTGATGAGCAAGTCGCCTCGTCCGAGCAGCGCCCCGAGCACGCGGCGATAGTTCTCGCGCGTCAGCGGCTCGCGGATGAAGCGCACACTGTATTGAGCGGCCTCCACGCTGCCTTTGTCCTCGGCCGTCACGATGGTGATGCGATCGGCGGAAATGCCGATGTGCCGCAGCAGCAGCGGCAGGACGCCCTGCCCGATGCTGCCGAAACCGACCAGGACGATACGACCGGGAAACTCGATGTGGATCTTGTGTTCGCTCATCTCGCTCACGAATACCGGAAAAAAGACACTGACCTCGGGCGGTGCGCGGCCGACACGCGGCCCGCATGCCGCGCCAGCGCGGAGGGTATCAAAGCATGGCGGTCAACGAAACGCCGCGCCTCAGGCCTCGCGCCAGTGCGGCGGATAGGTGCGCTCGTAGCCCGGCAGTGTCTCGATGCGTCCCAGCCAGCGCCCGAGCGCCGGATAATTGACCTCCACCGGCATGAAACGCGAGGCGAGATCGCGGGCCACGGGACGCTCGAGGGCGCGCTTGAGCAGCTGGATGCCCGGGAAAATCACCATGTCGACCGCCGAGAAGCGCTCCCCGACCACCCAGTCGGACTTCGACAGCCGGCCCTCGATGGTGCGCGCCTCGCTCGCCACCGCGTGCATGGCCTGCGTGATCTCATCGCTGCGCAGATCGGCGCCGCCGTGGAACACCGCGCGGGTGATCGTGCGCAGATGCGGCTCGATGTAGGCCTGGTACTCGCAGATGACCCGCATGATCGTGCCGGCCTCCTCGGCATTCGCGCCGAAGATGGGCGGCTCGGGGTACTTCAGGTCGAGGTAGTACAGGATCGCGAGCGACTCGAAGCACACGTACTCGCCGTCCTTGAGCACCGGCACGCGGCCGCGCGGGTTCATCTGCAGCATGTGCGGAGACTTGTGCTCCTGCTTCGAGAACTGCAGCAGGTGGGCCGTATAAGGCAGCCCCTTGTGCTCGAGCGCGAGCAGCACCCGCCACGCGTAGGGACTGCCGCTGCCCCAGTAAAGCTCGATCGCCATCAGCCCCCCATCCGGTTTGTCGCGCAATTGTACCGAGTTCGCCGCCGAAGCGATCACCCCCGCCGGGTCGCCTCGCAGCGGCGCAGTGCATAGAATGCGTCGGGCAGCGGCGGCCGGCGCCGCCGCAACGACGGAAATGAAGATGTTCGACACACTGATCGGCGCGCGCGAGCTCGCGCAGCGGCTCGAGGAGCCCGCACTCGCCGTGATCGACTGCCGCTTCGATCTGGCGCGCACCGAGTGGGGCGCCGAGGCCTATGCCGCGGCCCGGATCCCGCATGCGCGCTATGCGCATCTGGACCGTGACCTCTCCTCGCCCGTGTCGCGCTCGAGCGGGCGGCATCCGCTGCCGGCGCCAGCCGCGCTCGCTGAGCGCTTCGGCCGCTGGGGCATCGACGCCGACACCCAGGTGGTGGCGTACGATCAGGGAGCGGGGGCGTACGCCGCCCGCCTCTGGTGGCTGCTGCGCTGGCTGGGGCACCGCCGCGCGGCGGTGCTCGACGGGGGCCTCGCCGCCTGGCAGACCGAGGGCCTGCCGCTCGAGCACGGCGCGCCCGTGCCGCCCGCCACGCGGCGCTTCTCGGGGCGAGCCGATCCGCGCCTGCTCGCCGGCACCGCCGAGATCGAACAGGCGCTCTCAGCGGGGCAGCTCGAGCGGCGCGAGCTCGTGCTGATCGATGCGCGCGGTGCGGACCGCTTCGCCGGGCAGAACGAGACGCTCGATCCGGTCGCAGGCCACATCCCCGGCGCGCTGAATCATCCCTTCGCCGACAATCTCGGCGATGGGCGATTTCTGGAGGCTGCGGCGCTGCGCGCGCGCTACCTGAAGACCCTCGGCGGCGAGTCCGCGCGCGGCGCGGTGTGCATGTGCGGCTCGGGCGTGACCGCATGCCACAACCTGCTCGCGCTCGAGATTGCCGGGCTCAAGGGCGCACGCTTGTACGCCGGATCCTGGAGCGAGTGGATCGGCGACCCGGCGCGGCCGGTGGCGCGGGGGCCGTGAGGTGCAGCCGGGGAGCGAAAAAATTTGCCCGCGGGTCTTTCACTGCGGCGCGATTTTGATATCGTGCGCGGCGAACGCAGTCCCGCGCGTCGTACGGAAATCACCGACGTGGCCGTAGATCCCAAGAGCATCGGCAATCACCAGTACAACCCCGCCGCGCCCTGGCGCATCGAGGACTCCCTCGAGCTCTATCACGTCAATGCGTGGGGCAAGGGTTATTTCGGCATCAACGGGGCCGGCCATGTGGTGGTGCGCCCCGACACGCAGCCCGGCAGCGACATCGATCTGTACGAGGTCATCGAGGGGCTCGGGGCCCGCGACCTCACCACGCCGGTGGTCGTGCGCTTCTCGGACATTCTGGCGCATCGCCTGAAGCACCTGCACGACGCCTTCGCGCAGGCGATCGCGGAGAACGACTACCGCAACCGCTACGCGGCGGTGTTTCCGATCAAGGTCAACCAGCAGCGCCTGGTGGTCGAGGAGGTCTACCGCTACGGCGCCGAGTTCGGCTTCGGGCTCGAGGTCGGCTCCAAGCCCGAGCTGCTCGCCGTCATGGCGATGACCGAGAATGCCTCGGACCGGTTGATCGTGTGCAACGGTTTCAAGGATGACAGCTACATCGAGGCAGTCACGCTCGCGACCAAGCTCGGCCGCACCATCATCCCGGTGGTCGAGAACTTCGATGAGCTGGCGCTGATCCTCAAGCACGCCGAG
>JAKCEJ010000238.1 GCA_021838065.1 Pseudomonadota bacterium | reverse complement strand
AAGTGGTATTCGACGCGCATCGGGCACATCCGCGGCGTGACGGAGGAGACCACGACCGGCGTGCACCGTCTGTACCAGATGGCCAAGGAAGGGCGCCTTGCGTTCCCGGCGATCAACGTCAACGACTCGGTCACGAAGAGCAAATTCGACAACCTGTACGGCTGCCGCGAGTCGCTGGTCGACGGCATTAAGCGCGCGACCGACGTGATGGTGTCCGGCAAGATCACCGTGGTGTGCGGTTACGGCGACGTCGGCAAGGGCTGCGCGCAGGCGCTGCGCGCGCTCGCCGCCCAGGTCTGGGTGACGGAAATCGACCCGATTTGCGCTCTGCAGGCGGCCATGGAGGGTTACCGTGTGGTGACCATGGACTACGCGGCCGACAAAGCTGACATTTTTGTCACCGCGACCGGCAACCTGCATGTCATCGCGCACGATCACATGGCGCGCATGAAGCACAACGCCATCGTGTGCAATATCGGACACTTCGACAACGAGATCGACGTGGCGAGCCTGAAACGCTACCGCTGGGAGAACATCAAGCCCCAGGTCGATCACGTCATCCTTCCGGACGGCCGGCGGCTGATCCTGCTCGCCGAGGGACGGCTGGTGAATCTCGGCTGCGCCACCGGACATCCGAGCTACGTGATGAGTTCGAGCTTCGCAAACCAAACGCTGGCCCAGATTGAGCTGTACTGCAATCCCGACAAGTACCCGGTGGGCGTGTACGTGCTGCCGAAGCGTCTCGACGAGAAGGTCGCGCGGCTGCAGCTGACCCGGTTCAACGCGGAGTTGACGAAACTCAACGAAGAGCAGGCGCGCTACATCGGCGTCGATCGCGCCGGTCCCTACAAGTCCGACCATTACCGCTACTGACAGCGGCGGCGGCCGTCCTCGAGAGCGCGAGGACGGCCGCCAACGCCCGTCGATCCTGACCGACAACATCCGCCGCGCGCCCCAGCCGACTTCCTACAACACATCAGGTGAAAGAAGTTGGACGGGCGATAGAATACGTGTATGATCCGCCCCGAAACCCTGTAGTTGGGTGTTTTTTTTTGGAGTCTATGATGGCGAAACGTCCCCCGAACGATGGCGCATCCTGGAGCGCCAGTGAGCTGAAGACCTTGAAGGCGCTCGCCAAGGCGGGCACCCCGACCACTGAGGTCGCGAAGAAGCTCGGGCGTACCCCGGCGGCGGTGCAGCAGAAAGCGATGCGCGCCGGAATTTCCTTCCGGGCCGCGAAGCGGGCCGGGGCGCGCAAGAAGAAGTAAGCGCCAGGTACCGTACCGAGGCCGGGCGTCCCGCCTGCTGCGGGGCCCCGGCCTTTTATTTTTGGCCACGGCCGCGCCGCCGCTCGAGACTCTTGTCAGCCGGGCAATTTGTTGTCACACTTCGGCGATTCAACCGGGCCGTTTTCATTAACAATCATTGCGTCTCGGAAGGGGGCGACATGCGGCAGGCATTTCGGTTTTCGATAGGAGTTGCGGCTTTGGCGTTGGCCGGCTGCGGCGTGCAGGTGCAGAATCAGACGCCCACGCAGTTTCAGGCCAATCCCGACATCGGAATGTATCCGATCTCGGCCACGGTCAAGGCGGGTGCGCTGGTGAGTCAGCCGATTTACCTGTTCCAGGTCGGCGGCGGCCAGAAGGTTCCGTTGCATCTGAATACCAGTGGAACCGAGTGGCAGACGATGCTCCCGGTGCGCTGCCAGAGCAGCTTCCCGGTGCAATATCTGGCGGTCTGGCGCCTGCAGGGCGTGGCGACGCGCCAGAAGCACTTCCCGGCCCAGCCCATCGAGGTGAAGCTGATCCAGCCGCCTCTCACCCAGGAAGCGGTCATCAGCACCTCGGGTGCGCCGAAGCGCGGGCAGTGGCAGGGCGCGGTGAACTACGTGTTCGCGACGGCTCAGAACACGAACATCACCGGCGCGAAGATCGAACCCTCGGGCAAGACCCGCGCCGATGAGCTCTCGGCCAAGGCCATTCGCATCGTGAGCACCTTCCCGATTGTGGCCTCCTGCGACACGCCGACCGGCGTCGTGCTCGCCTCGCGTTTCCACGATGCGCACGCGAATCTCGTCATCACGACGGATTCGAAGCAGATGCCGACGTGGACCACCAAGGTGACGTTCGCGCCGAAACCGGCCGGCGAGTGAGTCGGCGCGACAGCTCGGCATGAATGAGACGGGGTTCGCCGGCGGCGAACCCCGTCTGAGTCTGGGGGGAAGAAAAGGCACCGGGCTCGGCGACTCAAATCCTGGACGAGTCAAAAACGTGGCGCACGGGGGGGATTCTGCGCCGTCCGGGAGCCGCTCTGAGCACCGGTGCGGGGGGAAGTCTCGCATTGCAGCGCTGAACCGAGTGTGAACCATGCGGAGAAGTCAAGCGGACTGAGCACGGCGCGCAGCGCTGCGTGAGTCTGCGGTCGCGGCGCTGAATGTCTCTCCGGCGCGCCGCGGCATCGGGATGCGAGTGTTGGATTCCTTCGGCGCGGCGCGTGCCGCCGCAGCGCGGGTATTCCTGCGGCGTTGCGCCGAATCGCACGCTGGGCGCGGATCCGCTGCGGTCGCGCGAGCGGTGCGTATAATGCGGCGCATGTCGCTCAACTCCACCGGGCGGTTCTCGAGTCGCGTCGGCGACTACGTCAAGTACCGGCCCAGCTATCCGCCCGAGGCGATCGAGCTGTTGCGCGCGCGTTGCGGATTGCAGGCGGGTGTGCCGGTTGCCGATCTGGGCTCCGGCACCGGCATCCTGACGGCGCTGCTGCTGGATGCGCTCGCACGCGTCATGGCTGTCGAGCCGAATGCACATATGCGCGCCGCCGCGGAGGAGCAGCTCGGGCAGCGTGCGGGATTCGTGAGCGTGGCGGGCACGGCCGAGGCGACCACGCTCGCCGCGGGCAGTGTGGCGCTGGTGGTGGCCGGCCAGGCCTTCCACTGGTTCGATCCGGCACGTGCCCGCGCCGAGGCCCTGCGCATTCTGGTGCCGGGCGGCTGGACGGCCCTCATCTGGAACGAGCTGCCCGAGGCGCCGACCGCGTTCACGGCCGACTACGACGCGCTGCTGCGCCGCTACGCGCCGGAGTACGAGCAGGTGCTGGCGCTGCGCGCGCGGGCCCCCGCAATACGCCAGTTCTTCGGCCACGAGCCCGAGCGCGCGGTGTTCCCCAACCGGCAGGTGTTCGGCTTCGAGGGGCTCAAAGGCCGGCTGATGTCCTCCTCGTACGCCCCGGAGCCGGGGCAGCCGCAGCATGCGCCGATGCTCGCCGGGCTGCGTGAGGTGTTCGAGCGCCACCAGCGCGGCGGCGAGGTCACCTTTCCGTACCAGACCCTGGTGTTCTTCGGTCAGCCGGGTCGCGACGGCGCGTGAGTCACGCGGCCAGCGCGCGGATCAGTCCGGGCAGCTCATCGAAACGCTCGATGGCCGCGAGGTGCGGTATGCGCTCGATCGGGCCGCGCCGGTAACCGTGGCGCATCAGGATCATGGGTACGCCAGCGGCCTCGGCGGTGGCCGCATCCACTTCGCTGTCCCCGACCATCAGCGCATCGCGCGGCGCCGCCGCGAAGCCCGCGAGCACCGCCTCGAGCATGCGCGGGTCGGGTTTGCGGAACGGCAATGAATCCCCGCCCACGACCCGCGCAAAAAACGCCGCCAGATCGAGCCGCTCGAGGATGACCTCGGCCAGATGCGCCGGCTTGTTGGTGCAAACCGCGAGGCGCACCGGCGCCGCGCGCAGATGCTCGAGCGCCGCGCGCACCCCGGGGTAGGGCACGGTGGCGCGGACCGGTTCGGCCGCGTAGCGCTCGAGCACCATGCGATGCGCCGCAGCCGGGTCCACCCCGCCGAGGCTGCGGGCCGCAAGCGCGCGCTCGACGAGCTTGGCCATGCCATCTCCGATCATGGCGCGCACCTCGCCGACCTGCAGCGGCTCGCGCTCAAGGGCGGTGAGCATGCCGTTGACCGCGTGCGCGAGATCCGCGGCGCTGTCGATGAGCGTGCCGTCGAGATCGAAAATCACCAGGGAGACAGGCATTGCCCTACTGTAGCACCCGCATCCCTATGCCGCCTCGCGCTGAGGCCGGGGAGCGGCCGGCGCCGCGCCCCGCCCCCTTCACGTGCACTCGCGGATGCCGATGAAGCTGTGCGGCTCGATGCGCAGCTCATAGCCGTACCGCTTCGGGGCACTCGTGTGGCGCGCAATCGGGATCGCGCTGCGCACCGGATCGCCACCCAGCACGGTGCCGCGCGCGAGGCTCTCAATCTGGGCCAACCGGCCGATCACCCGCACCGCGACCGGGTGGTTCCGGTAAGAGTCGATCACGAACGTCCCGTTGCCGTACGTGAACAGGCTGACGCCGGCCGGGGCCCTCGAGGCGCACCGGGAGTCCCGAGGCGAGAAAGCGTCGCAGCCCATCGAGCACGCGCGGGTGCAGGGAGTCGAAATCCTTCTGCTCCTCGGGAACGTTGAGCACGTACCACTCGCCCTTGCCGCAGTGATCCATCAGCAGCAGCGGCAGCTGATCGGTGATGGGCGCGTAGCGGCTCTCATCGCCAGTCCAGATCTCCGGGAAGATCTTTGGCTCGTGCGCCAGATCGAAGCCCATGCCCTAGAAGGACGGATCGAAGTCCGGGAACGTGATGAATCACCCGCACCTTGGGATTGGCGGCTCTGGCGGGCCTGAAGATCAGGTTGCGCGAGTCCCAGTCCATGGTCCGCATCCGGTGCTGCGACCAAGTGAGCTTGCCCTTGGCGGCGATGGCGGCGCGGCTCTTGGTGTTGAAGAAGTACAGATCATCGAGAATGAATTCGTTGAAGTGCCACGCCGTCAGCGCCGAGATGCGCCGCGCAATCGCGCGATCCTGGGGCAGGGAGTAATCGAGGGTATTGAACTGGCCGTTGCCGCCGGC
>JAKCEJ010000237.1 GCA_021838065.1 Pseudomonadota bacterium | reverse complement strand
CGCAATCCGCAGAATCGCGGCAAGAGCAAGTTTCGCCGTGCCTCGTGGGACGAGGTGACCACCATCATTGCGGATGAGATCCGGCGCATTCACGCGCAATACGGAGTCAACGCTATTCTCATGCAGGGCGACGGCCACGGGGAGTGCAAGACGATCAACACGCCGCACGGCCAACCGGGTCTGCTGCTCGATCACATGGGCGGTTTCACGCTGCAGGTGCGCAATCCGGACAGCTGGGAAGGCTGGTACTGGGGCGCCAAACATGTCTGGGGACAGGGCGTACAGGGCAATTACTGGCCGGCGGCCAACATCGTGAAGGACTCGACCGAGCACACCGAGATGTGCCTGTTCTGGGGCTGCGACCCCGAGACGACGCCGTGGGGCTTCACCGGTCAGTTTGCCAGCCGGCTGATGTATTTCTGGCGCGACATCGGCATCAGGCAGGTGTACGTCTGCCCGGATCTGAACTACGGCGCGGCGGTGCATGCGAACAAATGGATTCCGGTGCTGCCAAACACCGATGTGGCGATGCAACTGGCCATCGCATACACCTGGATCAAGGAAGGCACCTACGACAAGGACTACGTGGCCACCCACGTCGTGGGCTTCGACAAGTTTTCGGCGTACGTGATGGGGGAGGCCGACGGCGTGCCGAAGACCCCGGAGTGGGCCTCGCCCAAATGCGGCGTACCGGAGTGGACCATCAAGGCGCTGGCGCGTGAGTGGGGCAGGAAGCGCACCTCCATTGCACATTACTTCGGCGGCGGCTATATCCGCGGGCCGTATTCGCACGAGCCGGCGCGCATGGAGGTGTGCCTGCTCGGCATGCAGGGCCTCGGCAAGCCGGGCGTGCACCAGCATCAGCTCACCTATTGGGGCATGCCGCGCATGGAGGGCTTGGCCGGCACCTCGTTCTGGAACCCGGAGATCGCCGAGCGCCTCGCCATTCCGCCGCTCTCCTCGATCGCCAACTGGCAGGAATCGGCGCTGCCGAAGACGCTGGTGCACACCCATCTGAAGAGCGAGGAGCCCTTGAAGTTTATGGGCACGGGCGCGATCGAGGGCGCGGTCGCTTCGCAGTTCATGGAGTATCAGTTTCCGATCGCCAGCAAGGAAGGCGCGCGCATCCACATGATGTGGACGGACTGCCCCTGCCGCACCACCTGCTGGAACGGCGGCAACGACACGGAAGAGGCGCTGCGCAGCGAGCAGGTGGAATGCATCGTCGCCCAGCATCCATGGCTGGAGAACGACTGCCTGTTCTCCGACATCATCCTGCCCGCCAACACTTACATGGAGGTGGACGACATCGTCACCAATGTGCGCCAGGGCGGCCAGTTCGCCGACGTGATGCTGTGCGACAAGGCGATCGAGCCGATCGGCGAATCCAAGAGCGACTACGAGATCGTCTACGAGATCGCCAAGAAGCTCGGCTACGACAAACAGGTCTCCGAGGGCCTGACTACCGAGGATCTGCAGAAGAAGGTCTTCGGCTACATGGGCCTGGAACGGATGCTGAGCTGGGAGGAGTTCCGCGAGAAGGGCTACTACCTCTACCAGGTGGCCGAGGACTGGGAGAAGGATTCGCCCGGCTGGCGCAAGTTCGCCGACGATCCGCAAAAGCACCCCCTGGGCACGCCCTCGAAGAAGCTGGAGTTCTATTCCGAACGCCTGGCCAAGCACTTCCCGGAGGACAAGGAGCGTCCGCCGAGCCCCCAATGGGTGGAGAAGAGCGAGATGCATGATGAGCGGTTGTCCAGCCCGCGCGCCAAGGCGTATCCGCTGCTGCTGATGTCGAACCATGGTCGCTGGCGCGTGCACGCCCAATGCGATGACATCGCCTGGACGCGCGAGGCGCCGACCTGCAAGATCACAGGTCCCGACGGCTACAAGTACGAGCCGATCTGGATCCACACTTCCGAGGCGGCCAAGCGCGGCATCAAGCACGGCGACATCATCAAAATATTCAACGAGCGCGGCATCGTGCTGGGGGGCGCCTATGTCACCGAGCGGCTGCGCCCCGGGGTCGCCTACATTGATCACGGCGCGCGCATCGATCCGATCATCCTCGGCAAGGTTGATCGTGGCGGCGCCATCAACACCATCGCTCCCACCGGCACCACCTCGAAGAACGCGGTGGGCCAGGCGACCAGCGGCTATCTGGTCGAGGTCGCCAAGGTGACCGGCGAGGAGTGGGACGAGTGGCGGGCGGCAAACCCCAAGGCTTTCGCAAGACCCTACGATCCGGCCGCGGGCCTGCGCTTCGAAGCGTGGGTCGTTCAAGAGGACAGCGCGCAATGAAAACCTTCGTTCTCGATCTAGATATCTGCAACGGCTGCTACTGCTGCCAGATCGCCTGTAAGGACGAGCATGTCGGCAACGACTGGATGCCCTACGCTCGCCCACAGCCCGATACGGGGCAGTTTTGGATCCGGCTCAGTGAGACCACGCGCGGCACAGTACCCAAGGTACGGGTGTCGTATTTCCCGCAGATGTGCATGCATTGCGAGGACGCGCCGTGCATGAAGATCTGCGTGCCGGGGGCGATCTACCGCCGCGCAGACGGACTCGTCATCGTCGATCCGAACAAATGCACCGGTTGCAAGCTGTGTCCGGATTCCTGCCCGCATGAGGCGCTGTTCTTCAACGAGGGGATGAACCTGGCGCAGAAGTGCACCGGCTGCGCGCATCTGCTCGACGACGGTTGGGATGTGCCACGCTGTGTGGACTCCTGCGCAAGCGGCGCGCTGCATTTCGGCGAAGAGGAGGATTTGAAGGACCTCATCGCCAAGGCAGACGAGCAGCCGAAGGGCCGCGTGGTCTATATCAACAGACCGAAGACCTTTGTTGCTGGCACGCTCTATGACCCCGCCGAAAAGGAAGTCATCATCGGTGCCGCCTGCACGCTGACCGACAAGGCGAGCCGGGATACCTATCACGTCGAAACCGACGGCTTCGGAGACTTCTGGTTCGAGGGATTGCCGCAAGGGCGCACGTTCTCGCTGAAGTTCGAGAAGAACGGCAAGAGCAAGACAATCGACACTATCGACGCGGCCAAGGATGTCAACGTCGGCGACACCGCCATGAGCATGTCCTGATGACGTGTTGATCATTGCGCGGCCGGCGCCGGCGGAGGAGGACAAGATGATTGAATTACGTTCGTCACCGCACACCGTCTCGCGCGGTCTTCAGACGGAAATGCCCGACCTGGTCGCAGCGCTGGGGCGGCCGGATTTTCCCCGTCGGCTGTTCCAGGCGGCACGCAAATTCACCGACTGCCACAGCATGACGTCCTTCGCATTCGGTGCCGGGCGCTCACCGCGACTGCTCTTTGCCGAAAATGTTGGAGATGTGCCGGTTTCGCGTCAAATCGCGGATAAGTACATGGCCGATTACTGGCGCTTTGATCCGGCCAACCGAGTGGCGCCCGATGTCACGCGTGCGGCCTGCTGCCGCGCCATGCTAATCGGCGCCGACGAGATCGCACACGCCTCGTATCGCGCGCATTGCTATGCGGCGGTCAAGCTGGTCAACCGACTGACAATCATGCATCGGGCCGGTGACAACGTCATCCGCCTGAACGTTTATCGTGGGCGCGGCAACCGCGCGTTCGATGGCGGCATTGATGCCATTGCGGAGGCAGGTGACGTGCTCATCGCGCTCATCGCACGCCATGATGCCTGGGCCGCGAAGGCCGACGGCGGAGAAGACTTCGAATATCTCGACCGCCTACGCTACCTGTGTCCCAGCATGCCTCGGCGCCAACTCGAGGTCTGCGCTTTAATTGTGCGCGGTTTTTTCTCGGAAGCCATCGCGCTGAAGCTCGGTATCTCGCTGAACACTGTCTTGACGTTCCGCCGCCGCGCGTATGCGCGGTTACGCATCTCCAGCCAGAACGAGTTGACGCGGCTGGTGTTGTCGTGAAACCGCAAATCCGGCCATAGCTGCGAGTTATGCATCGGCCCGCGGAAGTCATTAGACGGCGAAGACACGCGCGCCTACGATCGGCCAAGGGGAAAGTGCGAGCACGGCAAGAGAGAGCACATGACCGAATGCATTGAGCCTGGAACCGGGCTGCGGTTCATTGAGCTGAGCCACAAGTGGGGGCACGGCGTGCCCGTGTGGCCCGGTGACGCGGAGGTGCAGATTTCGCGCGGTGTCAATCACGCTCGTGATGGGGTGTTGAGCCACAAGATCGTCACCAACATGCATGTGGCGACCCACGTCAACGCTCCGATCCATCTCATCCAGGGCGGCACGTTTGTCGGCGGGCTGTCGATAGATCGCTTCTTCCGCAGCGGTGTGATCCTTTCGATCCCGAAGGGGCGCTGGGAACTGATTACGGCGGCGGATCTCGACAAGGCGAAGCCCGCGGTGCGCAGCGGCGATATTGTGCTCCTCGTGACCGGCTGGCACGTGAAGTTCTCCGATAGCCAGGAGTATTTCGGCGAGGCGCCGGGTCTCGCCACGGAAGCGGCCCAATGGCTGCTCGACAAGGGCGCGGGTCTCGTCGGGATGGACACGCCCGCCATCGATCATCCGCTCGCCACCTCGCTTGGCATGCACCGCGGCGGCCCGCTGATGAAGCGGCTGCCGAAGAAGTATCAGGATGAAACTGGACGCGATGCGAAGGCGGACTTCCCGCAGTGGAATCCGGCCCACCGGCTGCTGCTGGCCGCGGGCATTCCTACCATCGAGAACGTCGGCGGCGACGTCGGCCAGCTACTGAACACGCGCTGTACGATCCATGCCGCGCCGTGGCGCTGGACGGATGGCGATGCGTGCACGGTGCGGCTGATGGCGCTCACCGATCCGTCCGGGCAGTACCGCGTCGAAACCGGCTACAGGTAGGCAAACATGGCCGTCATCAGCGACAATGGACTCGTCTATTACGATCTGTCCAATC
>JAKCEJ010000009.1 GCA_021838065.1 Pseudomonadota bacterium | reverse complement strand
CAGGCGGCTTGGCTCGGCCGATCTCGCTCTGCTGCCCATCGGCGCCTACGCGCCGCGCTGGTATGAAGCGCCGCATCACATGGACCCCGATGAGGCCGTACGGGCGCACCGCGATCTCGCCGCTCAGGTCTCGGTGGCAACTCATTTCGGCTGCTTCAGGCTGAGCGACGAGGGGTTCGACGAGCCGCTGCAAGAGCTCGCCGCCGCGCGCAGGCGGCACCGCTTGACGGAACGTGACTTCACGGCGCTCGAAACCGGTGAGACACGCCAATTCTCATTCGCGCAGCCCGAGCATGCCATGCGGCCGCGCGAGGCAGCCGCTTGAGGAGCCAACGCTAAGCGCGTTCTTGCGGCCGGCTCATTGCCTCACCGCAACCGCTTCTCGAACCAGCGCTGGGCGTATGGATTGTCGTTGTAGCGGGCGATACGCCGATAACCGGCCTTGCAATACAGCCGCAACGCTTCATTGAGCGTTGCGTGCGTATCGAGCCGGATGAGGCGCGCCCTGCGCCGGCGGGCGATACGCTCGAGCGCCTCAAGCAAGTCCCGGCCGATACCCAGTCCGCGCGCGCTTGGGGCAACCCACATGCGCTTGATCTCGAGGACTCCCGGCGCCAACTCGCGAATCGCACCGCAGCCGACGGGCGCCCCATCCAGCCTCGCGATGAGTAACCGGCCGCGCGGTGGCAGCAGTTCCGCACGCACCGTTGCGCCGCCGGCCCGGCGGTCGAAGCCGCCCGGGAAGCGCGCATCAAGCTCGTCGAAATATCGCGCGAAACACCAGCGGGCGGCCGCGCCGGCCGGATCCTCCGCTCCGATGACGACGCCGGAACGGCGGAGCAGGCGCTCGATCAGCGCCATCGCCTCGAGCAGTTGGCGCGATTCGCTGGCCGTCAGCGGCGCCAGCAGCAAGCGCACTCGCGCCCGGTCCTGCGCATCGAAGCGGCGCAGACGGGCAAGGCCCGCACGCGTGAGGACGATGAAGCGCCTGCGGGCGTCCTCGCCGCTGCGCGCCTCGCTGCGGACCAGCCCCTGCCGCTCGAGCGCCCGCACCAGACGGCTGAGATAACCGGAATCGAGCGCCAATCGTTCGCGCAGCAGGCGCTCAGGCGATCCTCGGCGGCCGATGCCGAGGAGCACGCGATCCACACCCTGCTCGCGCTCGGCGAACGGCCCAGCCGCACTCACCGAGCGCCACCGTCGCGTGAGCGCGCGGTTGAATGCCCGGACTGTTTGAAGCTCGCGGCGCATACGCTGACTGTAGTCAGAGATCTTCACGCGTGCAACGCCACCCGCAGTTCACGCCCGCGGTCGCGACGGCTCCCACGCATGAACCCTTGGAAGGCAGATCGGCGTGCCGTAAAGTGCCTCGATGAGACTCGAGCGCGCATCGTGCCGGCATCACCGACCGCATCAGCGGCGGGCCTGCGCAGCCCACGGGGCCGCATGAGCGACGACCGCCGCGGCATCAACGCCTCGCTCTGGGCGCTGGCGGCACTGGGATTCACCGGCGGACTCGGCGGTGGCGTGGTGTTTCCGATCCTCCCGATCGTAGGCCAGGCGCTCGGCATCGCCCCGGCCATGATTGGCCTGATTCTCTCGCTGAACCGCATCACGCGCCTCGGCATCAACCCGCTGACCGGCCATCTGGTGGACCGCTTCGGCGCGCGCTGGCCGCTGGTCGGCGGGCTGCTGGTCGAAGGGCTCGCCACGCTGTGCTACACAAGAGGGCTCGCGAGCGCTCATGCCGCCGGCTGGTTCCTCCTCGGACGCGCGCTCTGGGGCGTCGGGTCCTCGCTGCTGCTGGTCGGATCGCTGACCGCCGCCCTCATTGTCAGTTCCGCCGCCGAGCGCGGCCGCGCCACCGCGCTGGTCCGCATGGCGCTCAGCTTCGGTGTCCCGGCAGGGCTGCTGCTCGGCGGACTGGTGGCCGACCTGGTCTCGGCGCGGGCGGCGTTCCTGTCCGCCACGTTCATCACTCTCGGCGGCATGATCGCCGCGTACTTCATTGCGCCCCGCAAGCGGGGCGCGGCCGCCGAGCAGCGCCACCACGCGCCGCCGCCCGCCGGCGCCGCCGTGCTGCGCGATCTGCTGCGGTCGGGCCCGCTGTGGATCATCTGGCTGTTCAATTTCATCGTGTTCTTCTCTGTGCAGGGCGTGATTCTCTCGGCGCTGGTGCTGATCGTGCGCGACCGTCACCTGATGCTGCCGGCACTCAATGCCGAGGGCTCGGCCGGCATGCTGATGGGCGTCATGCTCGGCACATCGGCGATCGTCTCCTGGATCGCGGGCCGCTCGATCGATGAGCGCGGCAACAGGGCACGTATCCTGCTGCCGGCCGCCGCAGGCCTGGCATGCGGCTTCGCCGTGCTGGCACTGGCGCACACGCTGCTGCCGGCGGCCCTCGCGCTCGGCGTGATCGGCATCGGCCTCGGCGGCATCAGTGTGCCGCTCATCGTCATCATGGGCGAGCTGATCAGTCCGGAGCGTTATGGGCGCGCCATCGGCATCTATCAGGTCGCCGGCGACATCGGCGGCAGCCTCGGCCCGATCACCGGTCTGGAGGCAATCGCGCGCTTCGGGCCGACTCTCCCGCTCGGCGTGCTCGGCGCGCTGCTCACCGTCACGCTGCCGCTCGCCGTGATTCTGATCCGCATCGAGCGCCGTTTGCGCCGCTGAGGCGCTGTTCCACCCGCCTGATCGCTCAGTGCACTCCGTGCATGAGCTTGCGGATCTGCGGCGCCGCGAGCAGGTACACGAGGCTCGCCGCAATGCCGAACACGAACATCCGCAGGTAGACGTGCTCGTAATCGGCGATTCCGGGGTGCGCGGCGTCGGCCGACCCGGTGGTGAGCGTGGCGATCCAGCCGGCGATCTGGTAGGCAAGGGCCACTCCGAAGAACCATCCCCCCATGGCGAAGGAGGCTTCCTCAGGCGCCGCCAGCAGCCCGACCAGGCCATAGCCGATCGGCGAGAGTGCGAGCTCGCCGATCGTCGCCGCGAGATAGCATGCCGCGAGCACGCCCCAGCCGATCTTGCCGTCGGCGGCCATCCCGTAGCGGATCCCGGCGACCATGATGCCGTAGCTGAGCGCCACGAGCAGCAATCCGATGCCGAATTTGCGCGGCGTGGACGGGTCCCGGCCGCGCTTGCCGAGCCAGGGCCACAGCACCGCCATCAGCGGCGCGAATATCAGGATGTAGAGTGGATTGGCCGCCTGGAACAGCGTGTAATTGAACGGCGCGTTCACGTAGTCGCGCGCGAAGAAGTTCAGCGAGGTCACGCTCTGGTAGCTGAACGTCCAGAACACCACCAGCGCGACGAACAGCACGAGCAGCGCGATGTAGCGCTGCGTCTGCACCCGATCGCCGCGGCGGATGCAGCCCACCACGAAGTACAGCACCAGCGCCGCCATGAACGCGTACATCATCCAGCCGAGGATCTGCGGCCGCGACAGCAGCAGCGCCGTCGGCACCGCCAGCACGGCGATTCCGATCAGCACCCACAGCGTCGCGATGGGACGCTCGAGCTTCTCGCTGCTCGGGACCACCGCACGCAGCTTGTGCAGGCGCAGTTGAAACACGAGCGCCGCGACCAGCTCCCCCGCCGCAGCCGCGATGAACCCCCAGCGGTAGCCGTAGCGATGGCCGACCAGATCCGCGCACACGAACGGCGCGATGAACGCGCCGAAGTTGATGGCGAGGTAGTAGAGCGTATAGCCGCCCTCACGGCGCGGATCACTGTCGGCGTAATTGCGCCCGATGAGCACGGTCAGGGGGATGCTGAGCCCCACCGACAGAGCGAGCAGCGCCATGCCGACCTCGAAGCCGAACAGGCTCGGCAACGTCATCAGCACCATGGCCACGATCAGCAGCCACAGCGACATTGCGAGCGCCCGCACTTCGCCGAGGATCTTGTCGGCGACGTAGCCGCCGGCAATGGGCGTGGCGTACATCAGCGCCAGAAAGCCGCTCGCCAGCAAATCGGCATGGCGCTGTGCGGCGGCCGCCGACAGTCCGTGGTAGAACTGCTCGGCGATATAGGGAGCCAGATAGGCGCGAAAGCCGTAAAAAGAGAAGTTGAAGCCGACCGTGACGAGAAGCAGCATCCACAGTTGGCGAGGATGACCCCAAAGCGTCTGCGCCGTGCCGCCCTCGGGCGTCAGCGTCTTGTCGTTTTCCATCCGCTCATACCGCCTTTCGCGAATTGTCATTCACCACGGCGCGGTTCGGGAGAACTCGCCTTGACCCCCAGCCGGCCCGCACCCCAGAGCCGCGCCGAGCCCGCCTGGCCTGCGATCCTACCATCGTTGCCGCGCTCCCCGAGCGCACGCCGGTCGCGCCACACGCCCGGGCGCGCTGCCGCTATACTGCGCCGGTGACGCCGAGCGAAGAGTACCCCGCCAGGCTCGCGGACCGGGAAGCGCGCGTCGCCGCGCTGCAGCGCACGGCCCAGCGCATCGGCACGGCCCGGCTCTCACTCGCCGGCACCGCGCTCGTCATGGCTTGGATGGCCTGGTACGCGCAATGGTTCAGTGCACACTGGATCGCGCTGCCGGTGGTCGCGTTCGCCGTCCTCCTCATCGCCCATTCCCGCGTGCGCCGCCGATCGATGCGCACCCGCCGCCAAGCGCAGTTCTATCGGCGTGCGGTAGCACGCATCGAGGACCGCTGGGCCGGCACGGGGCTGCGCGAGCACCCCTGCGACGATGCGCATCATGTGTATGCCGCGGACCTCGACCTGTTCGGCGAGGGCAGTCTGTTCGAGCTGCTCTGCGCGGCGCGCACGGCGATGGGCGAGCAGACACTGGCCGAGTGGCTGCTGGCACCGGCCGACCCCGCCGAGATCCTCCGCCGCCATGAGTGCATCGACGAGCTGCGCGAGCGACTCGACCTGCGCGAGCAGATCGCCGTTCTCGGCGAGGACGACACCACGCTCGTGAAGCCGCAGCGGCTGCTCGCCTGGGCGCAATCGGCCAACGCGCTCGGGAACCGGTGGATCCGCGCTCTGGCCGTGGGGTTGCCGGCGGCCCTGATCGGCGCGGCGCTGTGGGGTCTCTCGAGCGGCGCGTGGTCGCCCGCTCTCGTGATCCTCGTCATCGAGGCGACGCTCCTGTATCGGCTGCGGGCCCAGATCGCGCCGCTGCTCGACGGCGCCGCCAGCAGCCACGACTCCGACGGCCTGCGCACGTTTGCGCAGCTGCTGGGCGAGATCGAGCATCAGCGCTTCGCCTCGGCGCCGATGCGCTCGCTGCACGCACAGCTCGATGCGAACGGCGCAAGCTGCTCCGCGGCCATGGGTCGGCTCGCCTGGGTCAGCGCATTCGCCGAGGCGCGCGAGTCGCTCATCGTACGCTGGTTTCTGAACGTCCCCTTGCTCTACCCGCTGCAGGCCGCGCTCCTCGCCGAGCGCTGGCGCCGCCGGTACGCGGCCGACCTGCCGCGCTGGATCGAGACCACCGGGCGCTTCGAGGCGCTCGCCTCGCTCGCCCAATACGGCTTCGAGCATCCCGAGCATCCCTACCCCGAGTTCGTGCCCGAAGCGCGCTCGCTCGAGGCGCGCGGTCTCGGACACCCCTTGCTGCCCTCGGGCCGCTGTGTGCGCAATGACGTGCAGCTCTCGGCACGGGCACCGGTTCTGCTGGTCAGCGGCTCGAACATGTCCGGCAAGAGCACGCTGCTGCGCGCGGTGGGCCTGAATGTCGTGCTCGCCATGGCCGGCGCGCCGGTCTGCGCGCAGGCGCTGCGGCTCGCGCCGCTGGCGCTCGGCGCGAGCATCCGTGTCAATGACTCGCTGCGCGAGGGCCAGTCACGCTTCTCCGCGGAGCTGACGCGGCTGCGCCAGATCGTAGCGCTCGCCGAGGGCGGCTCGGCGCTGCTGTTTCTGATCGACGAGCTGCTGCAGGGCACCAATTCCACCGATCGGCGCATCGGCGCCGAGGGACTGCTGCGCACGCTGATCGAGCTCGGCGCCATCGGCATCGCCACCACCCATGACCTGGCGCTCACCGAGCTGCCCGCACTCGCCGGGCAGGTGCGCAACGTCCATTTCCGCGAAACGATGCGCGAGGGGCAGATGTACTTCGACTACACGTTGCGCCCCGGAGTGGTCACCACCAGCAACGGCCTGGAGCTGATGCGGGCAATGGGGCTTCGCGTCTGAGGGGCCGGGTCAAAGCGCCCCGCACCCCTCGGCCGGGCTACTGGGCCGCAGGCTCCTTGGCATCTTTCGCGACCCCCACCCTCGGCACGCCGAACTGCCCCTGAAGCTGCTCGAGCTTTGCCAGGTCGATCGAGCCGACAATGTTGACGATCGTCAGCTCGCGAGGCTTCTCGGCGATGATCGCCATGCCCTGGGTCTGCGCGCCGCGGCGCAAGATATAAATGTCGACGTCGGTGTCGCCCCTGCCGCGCTTGCGCTGGTGCACCGAGACGATCGGCGTCCAATCGGGCGCTGCGAGCTGCGCCATCACCGTTTTGACCGCGGCCTTGGAGTACTCGTCGGCATGGGCGAAGTGGTAACTGCGCACATACACACCCCGCAGGCCCGCGATCAGCTGTCGCAGCGCGGCGGAGTTGGCGTCGTGGCCATTGCTGAAGAATCCTGCCGCCATCCCGAGCTCGGACGGGTCGAGCGAGACATCCACCGAGCGGGTTGCCTTCTTGGCGAGCGCGCTGAACCCCGGCAGCGCCAGCCTTCCCGGCTCGCCTCCTGTGGCCGCAGCGGCCGGCGGCAGCGCGACCAGCGCACAGATCACCAGAGCATAGATCGATCGCATGAGCGTCTCCAAATGTTGATTGAGGGATCGCCGCATGGGCGTGCGCCTCATGATTCGTGGCCGTTGTTGCGACGCACCAGTTTGCGCGCCGTGCCGAGAGTCTCGGCGGTGACGCTGAGCGCCTGCAGCAGCTCGGCCCGGGCCTGCATGGCGCGCGAGCGAGCCAGGGACTCGCTGCGCCAGTGCGCCACCCCGACTACCGCAACCGCGCACGCCAGCACCGTGGCCGCCACCCATTGCGGGGCGCGCCGGGGCAAACGCAGCCGCGCAGCCGATCCCGCCCGGCTGAGCCAGCCCCGCAGCCCTGCCGCCCTCGGCTCGCGCGAGGCTCCGAGCGCCCGCGGCGCACCGTTCATCCGCTGCATCACGCGCTCGGTGAACGGTGCGCCGGGATCCTGCGGCCGCAGCGCCCGACGCAGCTGTGTTTCGAATTCGTCAGTCATGACTGCACTCCCGCGCGATGGGATTGCATTCGCGCATCCCAGAGCCCGCGCAGCTTGGCGAGCGATCGCTTCAGATGGCTCTTGATGGTGTTGACCGGCACATCGAGCACCTCGGCAATCTCGGCCGGATCGAGGTCTTCCTGGAATCGCAGCAGCAGCACCGCTCTTGGCAGCGGCGCAAGCTGCGCGATCAATCCCAACAGGAACCGCTGCAGCATCGGATCGCCATCCGGCTCCGCCGCGGATAGCTCGCCGGCCGCCTCCAGAGGCACGTTCGCCAGCGGCGGTCGCCGCCGCAGCCTATCGATGGCCCGGTGGCAGACCGTGCGGCGCAACCAGAAATGCAGGTGCGCCGGCGAGCTCATCGCGGTCAGATGGCGGTGCAGCGCGACGAAAACGTCCTGCGCGAGCTCTTCGGCGTCCTCGCGAACCCCGAGGAGACGCAGCGCGAGCGTGTAAATGGCGTCCTGATGGGTCGAGATGAGGTCTCTGAAAGCCCCCATCTCGCCCGCTTGCGCCCGCGCCAGCCTGCGCTCCGCCGCCGCCTGCCCCAGCTCGGGCGTCAAGGCCTCCCGACTCGTCGAGGAGGGTTCCCCGTCGGCCGGAATCACCGCATAGAGGCTGATTGGATCGGCTTCCATATCACTCAATACGAGCGGCAGGGCTCCGCGGGGTGCAGCGCAGCCCAATCTTCGCGCCGCCATGTCCGCATGCGAGGTGCCCACCGCCCGGAAAGCGGCTGCAGGCATCGGCTCGCAGCTTAGCGTGCCGCCACCGAGACAGACCCTGCAACCGCAGCTGCAGCACCTTCCCGCGCAGACGCGCGGCTGCAGCCGGCGCTGCCCTCATTGCCCCATCGGCGGGCCATTGGTATATTGTGGCACTAAAATACCAATCGGGTGATCCTACGGTTTCCGGACCGGGCGATGTCTGACCCGCTCACACGCGCACCGTTGAGTCAAACCGCTCTCCTGCCCGGCGCGCTCATTGGTTCGACTGAGGTGTTCCCATGACCATCCGCACCCCATCCAATGCCGTGCTCCTGAAGCCTGATGCCCTGCCCCGGTACGAGCGCGGCGGCGGCGCCAGCACCACGCCGCTGGTGACGCCGGCCGTCGGTGCGAGGAGTTTCATCACCGGCTACACCGCCTTCAGCGGCGGCGCCGAGATCCCGTATCACAGTCACAACTGCGAGGAGAGCGTGGTGCTGATGGAGGGCCGTGCCGTTCTCGACATCGACGGGCATGAGTACGAGCTCAAGCCTCACGAGGCGACGTACATCCCACCCGGCATCTCGCATCGCTTCCGCAACCTGTCCGAGGCGGAGCCGATGAAGATCCTCTGGATTTACGCCAACGCGAGCGCGACCCGCACGATCACCGCCACGGGCGTGACGCATCCGGTGGTCGCCGAGCACGGCAACCCGACCTGATTCGAGGGGCGCGCCATGAAATTCCTCGCTCTGCCTGGAGACGGCATCGGCCCCGAGATCGTCGCCTGCGCCCTCGAGGTGCTGCAGGTGGCGGATCGGCGTTTCGGGCTCCATATCCACCTCGACGACGAGGAGGTCGGATTCGTCAGCCTGCGCAAGCACGGCACGACGCTGCGCCAGGAGGTGCTGGAGCGGGCACGCACATACGAGGGCATCATCCTTGGCACGCAATCGCACGCCGACTACCCTGCGCCGGAGCAGGGCGGCCGCAATATCTCCGCCTCATTGCGCGTCGGGCTCGATCTGTACGCCAATGTGCGCCCGGCCCGCACCCGCCCCTATCTGC
The DNA here is from genome assembly GCA_021838065.1 of Pseudomonadota bacterium. Taxonomy (GTDB): domain Bacteria; phylum Pseudomonadota; class Gammaproteobacteria; order Steroidobacterales; family Steroidobacteraceae; genus 13-2-20CM-66-19. Next base: position 11,595 of record JAKCEJ010000009.1, on the reverse strand, counting down.
CCTCGAACCTCAAGGCGGGCAAGAGCATGGACCTGGTCATCATGCGCGAGGCCACCGAAGGGTTCTACCCGGACCGCAACATGAGCCGCGGCTGGGGCGAGATGATGCCCAGTCCCGACATGGCCCTCTCGGTGCGCAAGATCACGCGCCACTGCAGCGAGCGGATCGCGCGCCGCGCCTTCGAGCTCGCCATGAGCCGCCGCCGCAAGGTCACGGCCATCCACAAGGTGAACAGCTTTCATATGACCGACGGGCTGTTCCTGGAGTGCGCGCGGCGGATCGCTCGGGATTTCCCGCAGGTCGAGCTCGACGACCTGCTGATCGATGCGGCCACGGCCCATCTGGTGCGCACCCCGGAGCGTTTCGATGTGCTCCTCGCCGAGAACTTCTATGGCGACATCCTCTCCGACCTCGCGAGCGAGCTGTCCGGAAGTCTCGGCCTCGCCGGCTCGGTGATGGCGGGTGATGCGCTGTGCTGCGCGCAGGCGCAGCACGGCTCGGCGCCGGACATCGCGAATCAGGACCGGGCGAATCCGACCTCCATGATCCTCTCAGTGGCCATGCTCCTGGACTGGCTCGGCGCTCATCACCGGAAAGACACCTTCCGCGCGGCAGCCGCGGCAATTCATGGCGCCGTCGAGGCCGTATTGGCCAATCCTGCGACCCGCACTGCCGATATCGGCGGGCGCACCGGCACGAGGGCTTTCGGCCAGGCCGTCGTGGTCGCTCTTGGTGGTTGAGCGGGCCCCCGCATGCCGCATCAGCCGTCGAAGCGCGCATCCATCATAGTGACGATTACGGACGCCACAGCGCTCATCGGCATGCAGTCCGCGATCGGGTTGATCGTCGCCACGGCAGAGAGGATCGAGGTATCTCAATGATCATCGAGGTTGCCGATTTCAAAGTCGCTCCCGAGTCGCGGGGCGCGTTCTCCGAAGCCATCGCGCGCGCGGCGCGCACGGTGCTGGCGAGAGCCGCCGGCTGCCGAGGCCACCGGATCCTCGCCTGCCGCGAATCCCCGGGGCGCTTCATCCTCATCGTCGAGTGGGACTCGCTCGAGGCGCACACGGAGGGATTTCGGCACTCGCCGGCATTCGCCGAATGGCGCGCGATCATCGGGCCGTTCTTCCAGCAACCGCCGCACGTGGAGCACTTCGACGAGGTGGCCGCCACCTGAGGCGGCGCATCATGCCGGACAGTCATCGATCCACCCGAGGTCTCGGCGAACGGCTCGCCGGCCAGATCGAGCAGTTGATCGCGCAGGAAGCGATGGAACCGGGCACCGCCCTGGTCGAGCGCACTCTCGCTGCGCGCCTCATGGTGTCGCGCTCCCCCGTCCGTGAAGCGCTGCGGCAACTCGCCAAACGAGGCACGGTCGGCCCGCGCCCGCACGGCGGTTATATCGTCCGCAGGCGTCCCGACCGCTCGCCGTTTATGCCGAGCTTCGCGAGCGAATCACCGGAGGAGTCGACCTACCTTGAGATCGCGGAGGACCGGCTGGCCGGTCGCCTGCCCGAGCGTGTGTCCGAAAACCTTCTCCTGAACCGCTACGGACTGACGCGGAACCGGCTGGGCTCGATCCTGCGTCGCATCGTCAATGAGGGATGGATCGAGCGGCGGCCGGGTCATGGATGGCAGTTCGTGCCGATTCTGACCTCCGACGAGACGTACAACCAGGCCTACCGCTTTCGCATCCTGATCGAGCCGGCGGCCCTGCACGAGCCCCGCTTCAGGCTCGATGAGGCGGCGCTGCGCCAGTGCCTGGCGGAACAGCAGGCGCTGGTCGAAGGCGCGGTGCAATGGGTCTCACCCGCTCAACTGTTCGATGCCAACACACGTCTTCACGAGACGATCGCCGCCTGTTCCGGCAACGTCTTCATCGTCGAATCCTTGAAACGGATCAATCGACTGCGCCGGCTGATGGAGTACAGCAAGGCAGTCGACCGCGAAGCCGCCGCCCGCCGCTGCCGGGAGCACAAGACGCTCATCGAGTTGCTGCTCTGCGGCCAACGCAAGGCCGCGGCGGATTTCATCCGACTGCATCTGCGCGACGCCGCCCGGGACAAAGCCATGGGCCATGCTCCCGCACTGGATGACTGAGCGATCGGGGCGCTCATCCGCGGGCGCACTTGCAGAATTCACGCACCACTTCGCAGATGGAGGCCCGATGCCGCGGCGCAGACCACTTTCGTCCCCGCGCTCCTTCCGCTGAATCCCTGAGCACGCCTGCGATCATCAAGGAAAGCGCGATGCCGCTGACTCGCTCTACGCCCACCAGGAGATTACGCGGCGCTGCGCAAACCGCCCTTCGCCTCCATCACCCTGGGCATCCGGCATCAGCCCCGCGGTTAAGCAGACCACGCGCTATTCAGCGAGCAGCTTGATGAGCGGCGATCCACTGCGAAGCCTCACGGCGCGCACGCGCAATCTGGGCAGCGGTCATCTGCGGAGCCGATTCTTTCATTCTGTTTATGGACCAATTGTAGGCCGCATCGATCAGGTCTGAGTCCCTCTTCGCCAGGAGCCGCCACTTGAATGCGTTTACAGAATTGCGCGGTACGCCCTCGCCCTTGGCATACATGAGACCAAGGTCGAACTGGGCATCAGCATCCTCGACTCGTACGACCCGGGCCAGAAGATCACCCTGCGGATCATGCGCATGCACCCGGAGATCGACATCACCACCGCGCTGCCGGCCCGGCGGGCACTGCGTAAAACGGCTTTGTGGGCTTATGAGAAGCTGACCAGAGATCAAACTGTTCATGTCATAGCTTGCTGAGCAGTGACAACTGAACCATCGTCAGGGCAATCATTCCGACTGCCATGTAGGCAGTGGCGGCAAGAACGGTGACCACCGCTGCGATCCGAGCGCTGAAATTCCCCCCATCCCTGGCGCGCAAGTACAGCTCCAGTACGGCCAGGGGCAGCAGATAGTCGGCAAAGTCAAAGAAGTAGTTCATCGGCCCGGTGCCGCTGTTGGTCATGCCGACGCCGCCCGTGAGGATGTACCACCCGAATACGCCGAGGCGCAGGAACCACACCCCGTTGGCGACCATGAACAGCCGCAGTGTCCAGCGGCGGTGGCTTTCGATATGACCCCGGCGCACCAGCGACCAGGCAACCGCCGCAAACGCGATGATCAGGAGCGCATCGACACTGACGGACAGCGGACCCAGGGTGCTGCCGCCGCCCAGGTCCGCTCCGCGCATCCAGACCATCCATAGGCCCGTGAGGCTGCCGCCAAGCGCGGTCAGCATGAACACGCGGCCGTTCCAGCGGTGAAAGGCAATGGCGCGATTGCGGATCTGCGGAATCAGCTGCAGCGTGCCACCGAAAGCGATGACCGCGGCGAGCATGACGTGGGCACCGAAATACAGGTCCCAGTGAGGGTCGGTGGCAACGTAACCCCTCGGCAGCACGTGATTCAGGTTCCACTGCTCGGGGTCCCCCGTCACGATCGTGCGGCCATAAAAGCCGGTCAGGTAGGTCAGGAATGCCCATTGCCCGATGAGCGTCACCACAAGCCAGCACCGCGCTGCCACGTTGAGCGTGGCGCTTGCGTCCCACGGCACGCTCAAGCGCATCGTGTGGGTCTGACTCACGTCATTGCCTCCCGCGGCGCGGCCGATCGCCGGCGCGCTGCTGGCCGACGAATACACCCACGGTGAATGCGGCGGCGAGGAGCACTCCCAGCCCCATGAGCAGCCGCAAGGCCACTGTGCCGCTGATCGTGACCATCACTGTGACTCGCCCTCCGATTCACGTGTCACATTCATACTGTGACACATGTGACTAGAAGTCAAGTCAGAGCGGCCCGGCGTGCGCACCCGGCCCGTGATAGGGCGCGGCGTGGTCAGGAATGGCCGGGCGAAACCGCCGATGCGGATTTGGCAGCGACGCTTCCTGCGCGGACCTGCCGCCAATCTGCCAGACGCACTCCCTGAATCACGACTCTCCGAGTGAAATGCGCTTGCGGCGCGTACTCTACCAATCGCACGCGGGCGCCCAGCGGCAGCGCGCCCCCGCTCGGGGCCGTGCCGGGAGGCAAGAGAGGCAGTCTCGATTGGAAGCGAGCAATCGGGTTCGCAGCGAATCTCATTGCGGCCGGCTCGTAGTTGAGCTGGCACCGGTAGGCCGCAGATCCATGCCTCACTCCCCCGGCAACGAGGCTCATCGAAAGACAGGGCGGCTCGGCGCCCAACGTCATGCAGGCCACATCCAGCGACTTGCCGCTGATGTCGATTCGGTCGGCACACCAGCCGGCATCCGGCACTCGCCGATCGCCCGGCGCAGGCAGCTCCGCCAGCGCATGTCCGCGCAGAATCGTCAGCGAATAATCGAGTGCGAGCCGCAGCGGCTGATGAGCCGCCCGCGCATAGATCGCCTTCGGCAGGTCGATGGCCTGTCCGAGCAGCGCGCTGCCGCCCGACGGTGCACGCAGATCGAAGACATGGCCGACTCCGCGATAGATCGTCCCGCGCCCATCGCTCAGGCGGACTGCCGCACGATCACCGTGCAGAACTGCGCCGGCCGGCAGACCCGAGACCATGATTGGCAATACGATGCGCACCGAGCCCCCGGGGACCTTGATCACCCCCTTCCCGTCGACCACGGCGGCGAGAGGATTACTCGTCAAGAACACGCCGGTCTCGGTGGGCGCTGGACCGACCCGTGCGCTCGACGAGGCGGTATCGAATACCATCGTTACCCCGCCTGCGGGCTCGTGAGGCCCAAGCCACTCTTGGAATGCGTATGCCGGGTGCCAGGGCAGGAACGACGACAGCGTGAACAGGAACAATCCGCCGACAAACAGCACCCGCGACCGCAAGGTGCTGCGCCTGAGGTATTGCAGCAGCAGAACCGCGACCGTGATCCCAAGCAGCCAAAGGTGGCTGAGCGACTGCCACACCCACTGCACTCCCGTCCCTCCCGTAGTCCCACTGAGCATCCAGGAATGGGTGACGGCATCGTGCAGCACCGTAATCAGGAGAAACGCGAGGATGAAGCCGACCAGGACGGCGAGCGCGCCGACGAGCGCCTCACCCACGGTCCGGGTCATTGCGGCGATGGCCGTCACCGGCAACGTAAAGAACAGTGCGATCTCGAAGTTGCTGAGCAGCGCGGCCGGCAGAATCTGCCCGAATCCAAATCCCTCGGACAACCCCTGCAGGATCTGCACCACGAAAATCGGTCCGTGGATCAGCAACGCCACCGCCAGGAGCTTCGCGAGCAGCAGATCGCGCCGGCGGATCGGTCGCACCACCCAGTCCTGGTTGAAGCCCGGAACCGGATCCTGCTGCACCGCAATCACCACGACGAGGACCATCGAGACGACCAGCGCCAGCGTCACCAGGGCCACCAATGCCATATGACCGTGTCCGAAATCGAATGGCGTCGAATGATGCTGAACGATGCCTAAGATGCCCTGCAGCAGCGCGCTCAGTGCGGCCAGTGGCCACAGCAGCAGCAGATCCTTGCGCAGGATCGCCCCGACACGGCCCGAAGGCAGCGATGCGGTGTTCATGCCGTGACTCCCGCTCGCGCGGCACGCTCAATGACGCCGAACTGCGCACGCAGGGGCATCGGAACGGCATCGATTTGCCGCACGGGCCCGAGTACCGAGCGGACCCGCTCGCCGAATGTCTCCGGCGCATGACGCGTGTCGATGAACGTCAAGACGTTGCCGAATGTACGCGCCTCGAGCCACTCCCTGGGCCATGGCTCGGGGACGCGGGCGGGCTGCTCCAGCGTGACGCGCACCTCGCGCAACCGCGACCCGAGATCGGCCATGTGCTCCTCGAGCAGCATTCGACCGTCGTGCATGAATCCCACGTGAGTGGTCACGCCCTCGATTTCGCCGAAATCATGTGATGTCACCAGCACGGTCAGCTCCCCTGCCTGCTGCAGCAGACTTTCCATGAGCTCATCGCGCACCAGCACATCGAGACCCGCGAACGGCTCATCGAGAATCAACAAACGCGGCCGATACACCAGTGCCGCGGCCAGCGCGACCTTGATGCGCATGCCGTGCGAGAGCGCTCCGATGCGCCGCTCTGCCGGCAGCTGCAATCGATCCCTCAGCGAAGCCTCCAGGGCCCCATCCCAGCTCGGATAGAACCCGCGCAGGTAATCGAAGTAATCCCGTATCCGCAGCCGCCCGGGCAGGACTTGGTTCTCCGCGACATAGCCGATCTGCGCGAGGACGGTCGGCGGAAGTGTGCGGCTGTCCGCGTCCATGATCGTGGCTGTCCCCTGCATCGGCTCGATCAGGTTGACCAGAATCTTCACCGCCGTCGTCTTGCCGGCACCGTTGGCGCCGATCAGCGCATATACGCTGCCTTCCGGTACCGAGAAATTCAGGCCACGCAGCGCCTCGTGGCGCCCAAAGCGGCGACACAGCCCTTGCGCCTGAACGATATTGTTCGTCATCGCTTGCCCCCTCCTCCCGAGCCGATTTCGAGCGTCCGCCACTGGGCCCGCACGGTCTCAAGGAGATCCTCGAGCGACACTCCAACCCGCTTGGCCTCAACCACCAGCTGCTCGACCTCCTGCTTCAGCAGCCTTCTGCGATCCCCGGGCCGGGCATCGGGTCGCTCGGCCACTACGGTGCCGATTCCGGGCCGCGACTCGAGCCAGCGCTCCTGGATCAGGTGCTGCACCACCTTGTGCGCCGTATTGGGATGAATCTTCAGATCGGCCGCAAGCGCACGCACCGACGGAAACGGCTGGCCCGGCTGCAATTCGCCACTGACAAATGCCTTGATGGCGGCGAACACCACCTGGTCGAAGATCGACGTTCCGGGACGGAACTGAATGCGCAGCAGTGTCACTCAGTCAGTGTGACACCTAGCCGGTTCAGCTGTCAACTCTTTGCGCCTCAGGCGGCGCAGCGGCGCGGGTCGGCTCTGGTCGCAGAGAACCTCGTGCGGCGCGCTGGTCCCAAGCGTCAAGTACCCGTCGTCAGCCCCCTACCGACGGGCGACGGTCGAGCTGCGCGAACGCGTTGTCCTAGTGGCCGTACTCCTGAACGGTCGTGATCGCGACAATCTTCCCGTTGACGAAACCGATGCGCATCATGAACTGGTAGGGGCCTCGGTTATAGGTCCAGGTATCGACGAGGACTTCGGTCCCGGTCGCATGCGCTTGGCTGAGCGTGCAGCCGCCAGCACGCACGCCCGATGCGCCGATATTGAAGCCGCGCGCTGCGCCACAGCGGGGCGGGCGCCGGCAGCCGCCGCAGTGACGCCGCTCAGGCCACCAATGGAGGGCTCGCCCAGCACGACGTCACAAATGCGAGCAACAATTTTATACTTGCAATCGCGCCGACTTCTTGAGGACGATTGTCAGTACCAAATAGTAAATGACCCCGATCGCGATCCAGCATGCGCCCATGACTTTCGCCAATCGATCCGTTTCGTAAAGAACATAGGTGATGACTGCGAGCCCGAGCACGGGTACCAGGAGGTGGCGGACCCACCGTCCTGTGCGCTCACGTATAAAATAATGATTAATGACTGACAGGTGAAGCATGACGAATCCCGTCAGCGCACCGAAGTTCACGATTCGCGCTAAATCGTCTATTCGCTTCGCAAAGAACAACCCCACTAAGAGCGAGATCACCGCGACCACAAGCGTGCTCACGTACGGAGTCTTAAATCGCGGATGGATCCGCGCCAAAGGACCAGGCAACTTACCATCGCGCGCCATTGAAAATAGAACTCTGGAGACCGCCGCCTGTGCCGCCATCGCATTGGCGATTCCCGCGGCCACGCTCGAGACGAGAATCGTGGTGTCTCTCAGCCATGTGCCGCCAATTCGGCCCGCGATCTGATAGAACGCTGTTGCCAGCGAGCCGAAAGTCATGCCGCGCGCCAGATCACTCGCAATCCACGACTGAGCCATGTACAACACGCCTACCAGCACAAGCGCAACTATTGTTGCTCGGCCCACAGAGTCACGGCCATCACGCGTCTCCTCGGACAACGTCGAGATGCCGTCGAACCCTAAAAATGACAACACGGCAATTGAAGTTGCTCCGGCAACCGTCGAAAGCGAAAATACGCGTGGATTGTAGATGGGCCCTAGCGTCAGCCGTCCTGCGCCGACTCCCGAATAGAGAGCCACGACACCGATAATCATAAACAACGCGAGTGCCGCCAATTCAATCGTCAACAGAGATAAGTTGACACGTGCCGTGAGTCGGATACCGACGAGATTGACCGCCGCATTGAATACTACGAAGCCGGCGATCCAGACGTCTTCAGGCACATGCGGAAAGATCGGCTGCAGCGGCACTGCAGCAAACAGATAAATGAGCGCAGGAATCAGAATGTAATCCAGAAGGATCAGCCACCCTGAAAAGAATCCCGCAACTTCGTGGATGCCGAAACGCGCGTAAGCGTAAACAGAGCCTGAGATTGGAAACGCGCGCGACATCGCGGCGTAGCTCAACGCCGTAAAGAACATCCCGACAAGTCCGATCAAGTATGCGAGAGGAACCATTCCCTTCGCATCGTGCCACACGAAGCCGAAGACTCCCCATGGCGAGATCGGGACCATGAACACCATTCCATAGACGATAAGATCACGGGTCGACAGCGACCTTCTGAGTTCGGATTTATATCCGAACGCCTCAACCCCGACATCATCGGCCGTCATCGCTCCAGAAACTCCTGCGCGCCAGCGCGCGCACCATCATTGGTGAACCCGGTAAGACTGGGATGCCGGGGCGCCGCGGCACCCCTCCACTCTCCCGCAAGCTCGCATTCGCCTATCCGCCATCGTAGCGATGCGGTGCCAGCAAATCTCGGTCCTCGTCGCCATGAGATGGCGCCCCCCAAGACCTGTTGTGCATCTCACACACGCTCCTTACCCAGACCGTCCGAAACACGCCTTGAGATTCGTGCGCCAACCCCACAAGGAGACTCAGGACTCCCGACCAATCATGCCGACCTTGCGCAACACTGGGATCCATAGCCCGGCGACCTCAGGCATGACATTCGGCGTTCCGCACGGATTTGTCGAACACGACTGTCCGCTAGCGTCTCGCGGCCGCAGTCACCTCAATGTTCGGCTTCCCTAAAATGGTGTTCGTGACGGTACATAGATGTTTCGCTTCCTGCGCAATGACAGCAGCTTCTTCTTGACTCATCCCTCCCCCAAAGACCACTGTCAACACAATCCGAGCCACGCGGCTCGGCGCGTCCAACGCCTTCTCTCCGGTCACCGTCACCTCCACGGGAGTCGGAGGACCTTTTCGATGTCTCAACGCGCCGCAGCAGCTCAACGCGAAACAGCCGGCAATTGACACGAGCAGATATTCCACCGGCGACAGGTTGTCGGGCGCCCCTATCACGCCGGGCGTCAATGGCCGCCCACCACAGGAGAGCGCCATCGGCTGCTTTGGCATCGCCGTTGCGCTGACCACCCACTGCTTTGGCGAAACACTGCTCGTCGACTGATCGTTCATTGTTCTGCTCAATCCCCCCCACGCGATGCGGACAGCACAGCCGCTCGATTCATCGTGGAACATCTCAATTTGAAGCCAAGACCCGGATGTGCAACACGTTGGCGTACGGCACTGGATTCGAGCAAATGCAAGCCTCCTGGCCGAAATACGCTTTGCTCCAAGACGGACAGCGCAAGAGATTGGTGATTCGGTTGGGCAGAATACGGATCCACGGAATCGGCGTTCCTGCACGACGCCGAACAGCAGATCGGAAGCGCAACGAACGCTCCTCGAGAAGACCGGACCGCGCACTCCCGCCCAGATGAAACATCCAATCTGCTCACGTCGCAATGTTCCGCGCCTCTTTTCCGCGAGCGGATTTCGCAGGCGCCCATCACGGTTGTTCGCTCAAAAAAATCGCCCCTTGCCCCGATCTCAATCTATCCGCCGTCGTTGTTGTACCAGGATGAACGTAGGGAGTCGCCGCGTGGAATTGGATCGAGAGCGCATCGAATGGCGGCGCTCGAGCGAATAGATTTCATAGCGGCGGTTCGCTTGGATACCCGGGACATGGGACCCCGCAGTTGTGGTTTTGGATGGAATCGACCGGAAGGCAGTGAAAACTATAACCAGAATAAGGGCTGCGTGCGCAATTCTTTTTGCATATGCGCGGGATCCGCGGGATATCATCACCGTACGGTTGGGCCTCGGTGCAGTCTTTTTAATGAAAAACTACGCCGACTGGCTGGTTTTGCCATTACACGCGCTTATAGTGTGGTAATCTCCCCTCTTTCGCTTTATAAGAGACAGTTCTACCACTGTCTGCGAGCGTTCAGTGTATATTATCACCTCGCTGCCGGCGGGCCTTTGAGAGCGTTTCTCCCTGCGGACGGTCGCCCCCGATAGACGCGCACAAGGCAGACGCAATGAGTTATCACGCTTCCTCCGATCCGGAACAGCTTCTCAATCGGTTCCGCGCCTCGCTCAACTGCGATGACCCCGCCGCCGGAATCTCGGCGGGGTTGATCGGGCGGGATTTGGTCTTCGATGGACTGTTCAATTCTATGCCCATGGTGTATGCGGATTACGTTGCCTCGGGCCGGCCACTGCGGCAGGTTGAAGATTTCATCACCGAGCACGTGCTGCCCTGTTACGCCAATCCGCACACCGAGGCGTCCTTCTGTGGCAGCTACTCCACGCGATTGCGCAGCAGCGCTCGCCAGACGATCGCATCGCTGTGCGGCGCGGACGACCGCCACGCCGTCATATTTGGTGGAGCAGGCGCGACAGCCGCCCTCAATCGGATCGTGGGACTCTTTGGCGCATCTGAGGGAACTTCGCGCCGGAGCGCAGTCCTACCGAGGATGGCGGCGCTATTCGGGGCGAGCACCGGCGCGCGCACGCGCGTTGTCATTGGACCCTATGAGCATCATTCGAATATCTTACCGTGGCGAGAAAGCGGCGCTGACGTCATTGAGGTCGATGAATCGAGCGAGGGGGGGCCAGACCTTGAGCAATTGTCCGCGGTACTTGCCGACAGCAGACGTGTACCGCGCGTGATCTGTGCGTTTTCTGCAGCGTCGAATATCACCGGGATAATGACCGACATCAGCGCCGTCACGCGGATTGCCAAGCGGGCGGGCGCACTGATGGTTTGGGACTATGCCGGCGGAGGACCATACCTGCCGATTGCGATGAACCCGGCACCGGGGGCCGAAATCGACGCCATCGCCATTTCACCCCACAAGTTCACCGGGGGGCCCGGCTCCTCCGGCGTGTTGATCGTCCGACGAGATGCGGTGGTGGCCGAGCGTCCTGTGATATCCGGTGGCGGCACGGTGAAATTTGTCTCATCGAGCGTTCACGATTACTTGGACAGTCTTGAAGAAAGGGAAGAAGCAGGAACTCCGAACTATATCGGCGATGTGCGTGCCGCGCTCGCCTTCCTTGTGAAGGATGCGCTTGGATCGGACTACATGATGCAGCGCAATGCCGAGCTTGCACGCAGGGCGATCGCTGCGTGGAAAGACGTCGAGCGCCTCGAGATCCTAGGATCCCTTACTGCGTCGCGACTCCCCATATTCTCCTTTCTTATCAGAGATCCCCGCGGCGGCTATGTGCACCCGCAACTGGTCACGCGCATCCTC